>JAUVXZ010000008.1 GCA_030603345.1 Pseudomonadota bacterium | reverse complement strand
GGCGGGTTGATCCTGTCTAAAAAACTGAAGAGGGTTAATATGGCCCCTTGTAGGGGCCTTCCTCATACCACCAGTTCTAATGGTGGTCGTTGATTAACCGGGAATTTAACAAGCAACATCGTTGAGCCTTTTTTAGTTTGGGGGAAGGCATAGCGGGCAGGTCTATCTACCAACAGAAATACAGGAAATGCTAAAGGAATCAGGCCCGCCTGCCATAGCTCATAGTTGTCCAGTTAGCAATTAGCGAGTTTACTGAGAAACACAGGGGATTCTCCTTTGGCATGTGAACCAGGCATAGCGGGCAGGGAGAATCTCTCCGAGCTGTAGGCTCTACCCTCCGGCCTGTAAGGCCTACGGGCTGGAAGCGGAGCCGGAAGCCGAATCCAAATCCTAGGCGGATGAAAAAACACCTCTGAAGATGAGGGGCATCGTGACCGCTGTTTCAGAAATCTATCAGCGCTCAGCGAGGAGGGGATTGTGGCAAATGCCAGGTTTGACCCGAAACATGGCAAAAGTAGAAATTTGACCGAGTTCATGTCTCATGTCAACAGGCTGTTGCCCAAAAGGCTTTCTTGTGTTTGCAACATCTCATAATCAATATGGCCGCTCTGTAAGTTATTGATTTTATTGGGGCTGAATCTCAGCTGTAGTGCCAGTTGTGGTCAGAATGGGGTTTGGGCAACAGCCTGTCAAGACCTGACACCATTTCTTTCATTTCCTGATTAGGCTGTTTTGATGTTTCTTTTGTTACTGCTTTTTTGCCTTTTAGTGAGATCTATGTCTATTATTCTAATAGATTCGATTTTGCTATCCTTCGCAATGATTTCTTTAGCATCTTCTTCAAGAAGACGAACAAGTGCACCAAAATCTAATTGATTGCCCGTCTTCGGATGTTGCCATTGTTTTTGTTCGCCACGGTAGACAAGTGTAAAAATCCCACAATTTGATCGGACATCTCTGAGATATTGTCCGCATAGCTGATTTTGCAGTCTCTCTACAAGCTTTGGGCCGGACCAATTGTCAGCGACTTTTAACTCAATCGGTACTGGACCGTCAAATCCAACTCCATATATACGTATATCAGGCTTTTTACGGTCAGCAAGTTCATCTTCCTGTGGAACACTATATCTTCCAAGGCTTCGATCTCGCAGCCAACCGCCTATCATATTGCGATGTTTTCTTTCTTCTTTTACCGAAATGAGAATTTCTGCAAGGCTTGTGTCCCCGTCTTCCAAATCAGATTTCAAATCAAGCAAGCGCGAGATAGCGAGGTCATACAGTTCACGATGGTTTTGGGGAGCTCTTTCAGCTTCTTCGGCGAAAAGCGCAATATCTCCAGACAACCATGGTTCGGCTTCAGCGTCCTCTTCGGCTCGTCGTTTTGCATGCTCCACATACCGCTGTCTCGTTGGTTCATTAGGATGATGCTCCGCAAGGTCGATCATAGCGAGATAGGTAGCTTTACCCGGAATATCTCGCAATAGCTGGAAAAGCCGGCCGCGGGCATTTTGTGCGTCGTCTCTAAGTGTGGGCGAATCGCCACCGCCGCCAACACGATTAATATCATCCTCAATGCGAATATGTTTATACATGAGCTTGATGAAGGAGAGCAGGATTTCTGGATGAACAAAATCTTGATATTCGGCAACAGCACGCTCTCGCCTTTCTCCGAGAAGCGCTACTATAAACTTAAGAGAAAAATCAGTTGCCTGTTTAGCTTCTGTGATTTTATTAAGAATCGAAGTTAATGTCTCAAGCGCGGTCTTAGCCTCAACGCGCATCCATGCCGCAAGCCATAATATCTGTCTATAAACAGATGCGGACGTGTGAACTTTCGTTCTGGCAATGCCGACGAATGCTGATCTATCGAGATCTGGGCCACTTAGAATAATTCCAACCGCCTTTTGCACGGTATCATCATGTTTCGGCTCGTAAATCTCCAAAAAAGGCAATATCTGACTTGATATTCGTGGCTTAATCCATTCCAGCTGCCAAAATACGTCATCCAATACATAATGGCAGCTCTCTTCACCGTCATATTGAGAAAATTCCCATTTGATCTCAGCTAAAATGCACTTCTCAACAATATCGGGGAATGCGGTGTGCAATCTTCGAAACCAATCAGGGAAACCATTCATCTCGTGAAGGGAATACCTGCAAGCCAATTTGGCCTCATCCTCAGACATAGTCGTCGGCCAATCAGGATTCTGGCGAGCCTCCATCTCAAGCCCACTGAGCCCTACAATAACCGCATGTAGTATGCTGTTAGGATTTCCAATACCCTCTGACCTGATTCTTGGTTGATATTTTCGCCAGTAGTCTATACAGCCGTCACGGTAAGCTTCGGCCACATCCTGCCCGAATTCGGGGATGAGATCTTGCCAATTGGACTTCGCCCACCCATTGCTGTTTTCGCGTTTGTTTCGCAACTCCTCCATCAGGTAGTTCGTAGCGTTCCAAATCTTACCCTCTGAAGCGATACTCGTGTCCCGCAGCACATGGGTGTGTGATTGAAGCCACTCGTACCAATCTCGCTTGTTGTCAGCAATTTTCTTATCGCGTTCTTTCTGACGTCGCTTGAAGTCCGCATCTCTGCGCCAACTTCTTTCATTGTCTGACATAGGAGCTGGGTGTAAAAAACGATTAAGAGCTTCTTCCAGTTCAGGAACTCCATGTACGGCACTCTTTAACATTTGCCGGCGAGCTCTGTCCCGACCACTTTCCTTGTAGATTTGAAGGGCCAGAGACAACGCCACTAAACGATCATCCATTTTGGATTTAACCCGAATGTCCTCTAAAACCGCTTCATAGTCATCTTCGGTGAACCGCCAAAAATGCTTGAACATCCCTGTTTGCCACCACTCGGTTAAACGCTCCTTTTTCTTCTTGTCCAGCTGCCTGCGCGCCGCATTGACATCAAACCAAAAAAGTGCGCGGTTTAATTCCGGCCATTCTGGAGCAAGGTCGGCAAGAGCATGTTCCTTCCAATCGAGGTCATGGAATAGGTGCCCAACCTGGGCCAGCGATATTATCTCAAGCACTTTATCGTCTAAAGAGTTCGGGTGTCTAATGTGGACCAACCTCTCCGCGGAGATGAGGGCAAAAGGCAGGAGCCAGCCGTGTCTCTGTGAAACCTCGAAATAGCGACGTTCAATAACTGGCGGTTGTTTAATAAGCGGTAAAAGGCCGTGAATCCACGTAATAATGTCAGCATTTGAGCATTTATGGTGGCAGAATTCCTTTAAGTAATAATCTATCCACGTATATGCGTGATCTGCGGATTTTTCCAAACGCTCTAAAAGCGACAGGATGTCCTGGATTGAAAGCTTATCTGGCGTAAAGGCATCTATCAGCTCAGCAATAAGCTGTTCACGTCTGAAAGCAGGATCAGACAGTAATTTTGTTATGAGGGTATTTTTCTGATCCTCTGAACCGGCTGCCCCAATCGCTCGAATTCCACATACACGTGTATAAACATCGACAGCATCGTCTAAAGCAACCTCCAAGGCCTTTTCAGAGCAACCGCGAAGCTCTCCCTGCCAGACGATCCTCAAAAGCAGCTCGCGTATATCCTCATTATGAGAATAGATCTCTAATAGACGGTTAATCGTGTTGTCGAGGTCTTTGTGGGCGAATCGCCTTACCTCCGAGAGCTCGAATGACAAATCCGCCATGCTTTGATTCGAGTAAATATCACAGAATCTTTCCATCATATTTTTCCGAATTTCTGTTGGAAGCGCTGATGGATCTCCTCCTTGAATAAACGCTTCAGGTGCTAGTTCCTCCGTTCTCTTGCGAATACGATCATCAAATAGAATTAGCCAAGAAAGGATAGACCGCATAGATGGAACTAAAACGATCTGACCATAAATTTCCCTGAAAAACAGGTTCTCAATCACGCGCCGGGATTTTCGATTGATCAATAACCAATGTAACCATTTCGCAGTGAGATATTCGCGTACGCTGCGATGATGGAATCGCACCGTTCCATATATGGCTTTGTCAAAAATTGGACGTTGCAAAATGGCTCGAATCTGGTCAAAATCCCAACTCGTCAAAACGCTTCTTGCGTCGATTGAGCCATGCTTTATTCCAGGGTCTATATTTTGTTCCGGAACGAGAATTCGGTCTTTCCTCTGGAAACTGACAGCAGCCGCGATCATTTCTGCGCCTAATCTTGCGTCCTCAGCGGTAAGAGGAAGTGCAGCGGCACGGTCTGGATCGGCTTCCTCAAGTTTCGAAGTTATACTAGACTCAATAAGCTCCGCCCGATTTGCAATTTTTCCTGACTTTGTCCAATAATCAATCAGGTCAACTAAATCCAGTGGTCGACCGGAAAAAATATCAGCCTCCGCTCGCTTTAAGGCCTTAAGAAAGGCATCAACATCCTGGACGCCGTAGGCTTGAGAAAAAGTCCTTATTTGGTCTTGGTCCAATGGAAGTAGTGAAAAGACGGAAGGCTCAGTAACTTTTGCCTCGCTTTTTTTTACGGACGTGATTTTGCCGTCGGACGACCCATCTAAAGTGCCTGAATCATCTTCGTCTTGCTCCTCGGTAGTCGAGGTTGACTCAATAAAGGATAAATGATCCGTGATCAGAGATAGATCCGATTGGGCTCGCCATTCACTTAGACGGCTTGTTATGAAAATGTGACTTCGCTGCTTACTATCACCGAGCCTGGCTCCGAAATTTCGTATAGCGGCCTCGAAATTTTTTGGGCCAACTAATCTGGCCTCATCTACTGAATCAAGAAAAAACCAGCAAGGCTCGTCGGATGAGAGCCACTTTTCAAATTCAGAAGCAGTTCCAATCTCGAACGAGCCTTCAAAATTGGAACATAGATGTTCCAGTCGGAAGAAAAATGCCTTTTTACCTTCATCGCGTAGTCTTTTAGTTACCGCCTGAATCTCTTCTGTTTTGCCCGCTCCCGCTTCTGCAAGAATAATGACCCGCCGAAGCTGGTGCAGGTCGCTCCATTTCTTTTTTCCCAATACTCCGAAATAAAGAGAGAATTCGTATACATCTTCATTGAATTCGCTGTCCTTTGATATTGGCGCGAACGATCGATTCAATTCAATGAATTTATTCATCAGTCTTAATTTATTGAATATAAGTTAATTCAACTATTAGGGTCAGGCCATCGTATTTATCTAAGATTTATAAGAAAAAATGGGGTCAAATCTGCTCTTGACTCTTGCTCAGGTAACCTTATGACTGCTCTGTTACCCATTTCTGCTCAAGGCAGTTTTTGGTAAATTCTCTGTTTCATCAAGGTTCAGAAAACGGGCCACCGCTTGACTGTTATGCCCAAAAGCAACATGACTCGGTAATCCTAGGCTAACTTCTTTTTGACTTATCTCCATATTTGGCCCTTGGTTCCTTGCCCTCAAAGCCAACCCCAGTTAAATAGCATCATAAGCCATTTTGTACGTGGTGCTTCCAATATTTGATTCAGACGGATCTTATGCTCATGCAGTGTATGCGAATTTAACGGGGTAAATCCTCTTGGGTTTTTCAGTTGGAGCCATTAAATACACCAAAGAGTTGCTTAATGCGCTTTACGTCCCAATGAGCTGGTATTCTTCCCAGCCACTTTACCCCGGAGTCTGTATATCTAGCGTACCGCTTGAACTTCATTTCGCTATTTTCCTTCCAGCTCTGGCATTCCTTTGCCTCTTTTTGCTCTTGTCCTTGAGGATAGGGCCAATTGTCTCCGTTCGTCCAGAAGACGCCGGGCTCGCTCCAGCTCTGCCGCGATGAGCTTCTCATCCGGCAGGGTTGTGCGGTACTCTGCTGCCATGACCTTGTTGGGGAGACCTTCCAAGGCGTATTTTGCGACGGCCGTATCTTTATAGGCGCAGAGGATAAGTCCCACAGGCGGGTTTTCATTATCCAGGGTCCAGTTTTCACGAGCATAATTGAGATAAAGGTGCATCTGCCCGGCATCGGCGTGGGTGAATTTGCCGAGTTTAAGGTCGATCAGCACCAGACAGCGCAGGCCCCGATGAAAGAACATGAGATCCACCCTGTACCATTCGCCGCCAATGCGAAGCCGTTTCTGGCGTGCGACAAAGGTGAAATCGCCGCCCAACTCGAGAAGAAAAAATTCTAGATGGCGGATGAGCGCCTCTTCCAGTTCGGTCTCCGAGTATTCGTCCTTCAGCCCAAGAAATTCCAGGATATAGTGATCTTTTATCTCTTCTTCGGGGGATATCCTGTCCTCTGGTTTTGCTCTTGCTCCCTTTTTGAGCATGGCGGCCTTGTTCTTTGACAGGGCCGTGCGTTCATAGAACTGGGAGTTTATCTGCCGTTCGAGCTGACGGACGGACCAGCCGCCCCGCAGTGCCTCAGTTTCGTAGAAAATTCTGGCCTCCTCTGACCGGGAGCGTTTTACCAAAACAACGTAGTGAGACCAGGAAAGGGGAAAAGCCGAGGTCAATTCCGGGAGAGTGAATATCCGAGACGGCGTTTCGGATTTTGCTTTATGATCCGATTTCCGAGACACTGTCTCGGAAATCCTTGAGGGCGGATATGCCAGGTAGAAGAGGCGCATGCTTTCGAGATTGTCAACGGAGAAGCCACGTCCGAAACGGCGGCTTAAATCTTCGGAGAGTCGCTCCATCAAGGATGCCCCGTACTCTGCCCGCGATTCGCCTCCCTGCTCGAATTCTACAATCCTTCGCCCAATCTCCCAGTATGTTGCTGTGAGGATGGCATTTACAGAACGAGCAGCCTGTTGGCGAGACGCCTCAAGAAGTTGGGTAATCTCTTCCAGTAAAGGCACATAAGATTCGGTTGGCAGTCGCGGCATTTTTCTTTCCTCAAACTGCAAACTGTTTCATTCTTCCCCTATACGGTTCAGGATATTGTGATAAAAACGGGTCAAATCTGCTCTTGACACTTGCTCGGTTGACATTCTGCCTGCTCGCCACGATTTCTTTTGGAAATAGGGGCACCTCAACATTGAACAGCTGATGGTTCATCTTGCGGTTTTGGGCGATCACTGACCCTCCTCAATACCCTATTGACCTACGTTCCTGAACCCTCCTCAGGCCCTTCGTCTCCCCCTAAAATCGTTTCCAAAACCCTTTTGGAGTTTGTTTGGCTCGGGGCGTCTTCGGGAAGGTAGAGCATCACGCCGCCCCTTACCGGGCGGATGGTAATCTTTCCCTCCTCGGCCAGTCTTTGGGTCGTTTCAACGGGGTTTGTGCCAAAGTAGTCCTTAAAGGCCTGATTAAACCCACTGTAAACAGAATGGATTCCCTTATAGGGTGGATTGCGGAGTTTTTTGATAGCCTTAGCAACAAACTCGTATTCGGAAATCTTTTTCTTACCAACCTCTGCCATAGGATCCCCTCCCATTCCCTAAAATGCTCACCACTTGTCTCCGCGGGTGATTCACAGTATTCCACACCATTTACTACATCATTTTGTCAAATACGGTCAAAGAGTTGAAACAAAAAAGCTCCGTCACCTCTGCGAGTGGACGGAGCTTTTTTTTAATTTCTTTATATGTTTCCCGGTCCCGAGTGGCATAGCATTAAGGCGGTCGCACAGGTTATGGCGTGATTGAGTAAACTGACATTCAAAAGACGGGTGTTTTAAATAGGAATTTTGATTCCACGGGGTAAACCCCGGTGGAATAGGATCGCTTGGGCGATAGAGGTTTTGCTCTGAACGAGTAGCAAGAATTCCTAAGGACAAGAGTTCTATGGGAAAAATTTCATTCCACGGGGTAAACATTACACCCTCCTGAAGGGGTGAATAATGATGAGGTTAACCTACGCTGATCTTGTTGATCTGTCAAGGAAAACGCCGCTTAATAAGCGTTGTTCAGTCCATACCTGATAGGGGCAGGAGGAAGGAGTGGGGAATTCCCCTTCCTCAGGTGGCAGGAGGGATTGTGTTTGCCGTGGCCTACGAGATAGAAGGAAGCCTGATGGTACCCATCACCATCCATGTCCTGGGTAACCTCGCCATCTTTACTCTTTCGCTGATGTATTAGTGGGTCGCCGGGGGCATTCCCAAATGGTTTGCGTACACGATCACAAAGGTGTCTCTCCTGTGTAAAGCAAAAAAAGCGTGTGGGCGACCAATTGGGCAGGGATCTGCCCGGGCCTCCAGCGGGATAGAACTTCCGATACAGTAAATTACTGGGTCACGGTGAGGCAGCATTTAGTGCAATGGAAACCGGTTCGGTTCTCTATCATCAAGAAACTCTGACATGTGCAGTTCTGCTGCCAGCAAGTCGAGATTATATTCTTCTTTCCGCACTCGCAGATCATAATAGAGCAAGGTGATCCCAATTGTAAAAATGGGGGTTGACAAAATACTCCCTAATGTTGGCCCTATAGTCGGTACTGTCCCCAAAATGATGCTGATCCCTACTGTTATGATACCGATTATGATCGTCATGTTCATAACCCGCCACCAATTTCTCTTTACTAACGCTGAGCTTCGCGATATGGCAGCTAATGGGCCAAGACGTTCAAGCAAGGCCACCTGCAAAATAAAACTCCAACGGACCATAAGGTAGAGGCCTACGCAAAAGCCAGCTGCTATAAAAACATAGCCGACATCAGGGGAGATACTTACCGTAAAGCCTATTGAAACCACTACTATACCCGTAGTGACAAAGAGAACCAGTATCATAGCACCTGCTAAAGCTGCCAGCCTCTCCCAGGCAAACCGAAAGGCCCGACCAATATTTATCGACTGCCGAAGATATTGCTCCGATATGGCGTGAATCAGGGCTCCTTGCATCAAAGAAAGGCCCATAATGGAAGCTACTACAAGCATTATTCCTATCGGAATGAGGTGAGTAAGGGATGTAGTCCCTCCCTCGGGCGTAGAAGGCCTGAGCCCGGAAAAGTCAGGGATACTCCACATGAATCCGAGACCTATCTCTACAATTGCCACAATGGCCAGGAGCCGTATGGGATTTCTCTTATAGATTTTTAACGTCTCAACCAGAATATCTAAAAGGCTTCTGGGCCCGAGTATTCCGTTCATGGTACACTCCCTTATCAGCAAGGCCTCTTGAAAGAAGCCAAGGTGAGGACCGAAAAATATTCCCCTTATGAAAAATCAATACCCAAAAGAGAAACCACATCCTTGATAGGATCAAAGATGGTGGATTGATCGGAACCTGCAAAGAGGAGTCCGACAGCTCGATTCTCTAAGTCTACGACCAAAGATCCTGAATCCCCTGGCTGGGACATAGGCCCTGCTACCAGTTGACCCGTAAAAGTAGCTATCTTCCCTTCCCCGTATTGGACATTGATAGTGGCGTCCAGAATCTGCACAGCGCCTTCAATTTCACGGGGAACCATATCTTCTTGTGAAAGCGTCCGGAGGGGAACCTTCTGGCTGACCATGACCGTTATGCACTCCTGGCCCGTCTGCTTGCCCCAACGATTTTTTTGCCAATACCCACGCCAACGACACTCTTTTTTCGAAGAAGCTCGTGTTCTCGTGCCTTCTTAATTTGTAGGATTCTTGTCTCCATAACTGCTGTCCTCCTTTAAACCGTCTCAACGATGGAGAGCCCTCAACCGGCAGCCCTTGTGCTGTGCACGATCGAAGGTATTTTTTATCATCAAAGACAGAGGCTATCAGTGCCTCTTCTTTTTTATTACTATAACACGAGCCTCCCTGATGTCAACGGCATCCCTCATATGATCGCCTTGAAAGGGAGCTCTATACCTCATTCCCCTGGCTTTCCCATTGACACACAACCAACTTTACCCTATGCTTCCACAACTCGTATGATGAGGTAGGGTTAAAGAAATATCGGGACATAGAAAGGAGTTAGATATGTATCGATACAAGCGCCTTTTGGTAGGTGTTTCCTTTGCTAGCCAAGACGGAAGCTCTATCCGGTATGCAGCCATGATCAGTCGGTTGGCCAAATCCGAGAAAATTACCTTTGTCCATGTCGTCAGCAAGGTAGATATTCCAGAGGACCTTCTCGAGCAGTACCCGGATCTATTCCCGCCGATTGATGAATATTCACAGCAGGAAATGGAAGCACTTGTGAAAGAATACTTCGATGGCCATCCTGGCGCTCAGCTTGAGTATGAAGTTGCCGAGGGGTCGCCATTGATCGAGTTGCTGCGCCGTACCAAACAGGAAAAAATCGATCTTATCGTGATGCGCAAACGACGGAAACCTACAGCGAGCGGAACCCTGTTTGGAAAACTAGCCCGGGAAGCACCCTGCTCTCTGCTGTTCATTCCTGAGGGAACGGGACCTCAATTTACAAACATCTTGGTCCCGACGGATTTTTCGGAAAACTCAATGGACGCCATGGAGGTGGCTGTAGGCCTTGCTTCGGCCTCCGGGACACCAGAGATCCATTGTCTCCATGTCTATGATGTCCCCATAGGTTATTACAAGACGGGGAAGAGCCATGAGGAGTTTGCTGAGATCATGAAAGGGCATGCAGAAAAAAACTATCAGGAATTTATAAAAAAAGTTGATCTTAGGGGCATTGCTGCAACACCTATATTCAAGTTAGAGGAGAAGGAATACAGGGGTATTGAGGAAGTAATAGAAGAACACGGCATAGATCTGCTCATCGTTGGGGCCAGAGGAAGAAAGGCCGGCGCTGGCGTCCTGCTCGGGAGCGTCACAGAACACCTCATCCAAACCACCACGATTCCCCTGCTGGCAGTAAAGAAGAAAGGTACCGGCATGAGTCTTCTTGACGCACTACTGAGGTTATAGGGAGGGTTCAGTCCTCTCCCCTCGTGATTACCTTTGTGCCAAATTTCTCTCTGATCTTATCCATAGCCTGGTCAACGTTTCGTTCCTTGCCCTTATTATGCTCTTCCTCAAAAAGCCCCAGCTGCGCATCCTCTGCACTTTTTTCTAGGTTCGAAACTGCCACCCCTATGAGCCTGGCCTTTGCTCTCAGAGGTTGATCAAAGAGCAGTTTTACTGCGCTCTCTGATATCGTCTTGGAGCTATCTGTTGCCTCGGCAACTGTATGGCTTTTGGTAATAGCGGAGAAATCACTGAATTTTATCTTGATGGTTATCGTGGCTCCTTTGCGCCCTTCTTTTCTCAATCTCTGTGCAACCTTATCGGCATGGGATATCACCCGCTTCCTTAGAACACTCGAATCACCTGTGTCTGTTGATAAGGTTTCTTCTGAACTAATGGATTTGGCCTCTGCATAGACAACCACAGATGAGGCATCCGCACCTTTCGCAATCTCATACAGCCGGTGGCCGAACTTACCGAATTCCTTTAAAAGGCGTTCCTCGCTGAATCTGCCTAAATCCCCAACCATCTTGATTCCATAGCGCTGGAGCCTGTCTAATGACCTTTTTCCAACACCAGGGATTTTTTCTACAGGCAATCGAGAGAGGAATTCCTCAACATCATTTGCTAAGATTATCGTCAAGCCATCCGGCTTATTCATGTCCGATCCAATCTTTGCCAAAACCTTGTTAGGAGCAACACCTATGGAACACGTCAGGCCGGTCTCTTTGCGGATTCTGTCTTTTATACGCCGGACTATTTGCTCCGGGCTGCCAAAAAGCTCCTCTGTTCCCGTAATATCAAGATAGGCCTCATCAATGGAAACCTGCTCAATACTCGGTGTGAAATCTTGCAATATATCAAGAATCTTTCTCGAGATCTCTGCATATCTCTCCTTTCTTACCGGAAGGAAAGTCCCGTGAGGGCATTTCCTTTTTGCCATAAATACTGGCATGGCAGAATGAACACCAAATCTTCTGGCTTCATAGTTGGCTGTAGACACCACTCCCCTCTTGGTAGTGCCGCCAACAATCACGGGTTTTCCAGCAAGAGAAGGATCATCCAGCACCTCGATTGCTGCAAAAAAGGCATCCATATCAATGTGGAGGATTGTTTTGGTCAAGGTTTTTCTAAAATTAGAGTTAGGCTATAGTAGTTGCAACAACAGGGAGATATGATTGCTGCAGCAGCTGAAAAGTTTTGGCGACTGACAACTGACAACCATCAACGGACATTATCATGCCCTGTCATAATGAGAGAACTGCATAGTAAAGGTGGCTCTACCCTGGGAGGAAGAGCGAAGAGCTGTTGAATAGCCAAACATATTGGAAAGAGGAACAATAGCGGCCAGTATCTTAGCTGGTCCTTTCGTGGTAATCCGCTCTATTCTGCCGCCTCTTGTATTCAAATCATTGATCACATCACCGACAAACTCTTCGGGAACAATAATTTCCACTTTCATGATAGGCTCCAGCAGAACAGGCGAAGCAGATTCACAGGCCTCTCTAAAGGCCATTGATGCAACAATCTTAAAGGAAAGTGGGGTTGAGAACTGTTCTTTCAACGTAGCATCAAAAAGAGTGGTTTCCACATCGATCACCGGATAACCCATCAAAACCCCGCTTTCTGATGCCTCCCTTATCCCTTCATCTACCGAGTCGATAAACTCCTCCGTCATCAAAGGGTTTGAACATTTATTGACAAAGCGATTTCCAGTTCCTCTGTCCATGGGTGAGACCTCTATGGTAACACCGGCAAAGTGCATGACACCGCCCCATTCTCTGTCAAAAACGCTCTCAGTTGTAGCCTTTTTGCTAATGGTTTCTCTATAGACGACCTGCGGTTTACCAGTGTTTACAGCGAGGGAGAATTCCCTCCTGAGCCGCTGGGCCAGAACCTCCAGATGAAGCTCGCCCATACCAGAAATTATCATCTGGCCAGTATCCTCATCGAGAGCAAACCGAAAGGTAGGATCCTCATCATCAATTTTCTGTAGAGTGTCTATGAGCCGCTCCTGATCCTTCACCTGTTTTGGCTCCACAGCCATGGATATTACTGGCTGATCGAATTCCATTGCCTCAAGTAGCAGAGGATGATCCTTGTCGCACAGGGTATCGCCGGTAATGGTCTCCTTCAAGCCCATGACTGCAATAATATCACCGCAGAGAGCCTGGTTAATTCTCTCTCTTCTGTTTGCGTGCATCCTCATGGCCCTCGCCACCCTCTCAGTAACATTCTTGGAGCTGTTGTAGATTACGGAGCCTGTTTTCATGGTTCCAGAGTAGATTCTAACATACGTCATTCTTCTTCCCTGATCCATGGCAACCTTAAATGCCAGGGAAGCGAGTGGCTCCTTTGTGGTTGCAGACCTGGTCTCAGGTTGTTTTGTCTTGGGGTTGATACCGGTTATTGGCGGGACATCGAGTGGTGAAGGAAGACACTCAACAATTCCATCCAAAAGGGGCTGTATCCCCTTGTTTCTCAACGCTGCACCACAGAAGATGGGGACAAGGGTGAGCTTTATGGTGGCCTGCCTGATTGCCCCCTTAATTGACTGAATATCTACCTCCTCTTCAGAGAGGTACCTTTCCATGATACTGTCATTGGTATCAGCTAACAGTTCGATCATCTCCTCCCTCTGCCTGAGAGCCGCTTCTCGGTAGCTTTCTGGAATGGCTACTTCCTGAAAAGAGGCGCCCAGATCATCCTCATTCCAGACAATAGCCTGCATCTTTATCAGATCGATTACACCTTGAAAGTCCTCTTCCTGTCCCCACGGCAACTGAAGAACCAATGGTGTAGCACCAAGCCTTTCCTTTATCATCTCCACGGCATTCTCGAAATCTGCGCCAGGCCTGTCCATCTTATTTATAAATGCCATCTTGGGAACCCCGTACCTGTCCGCCTGATGCCAGACCGTTTCGGACTGAGGTTCAACACCACCTACAGCGCAGAATATCCCGATTGCTCCATCCAAAACCCTCAGGGATCTCTCAACCTCGATCGTAAAATCCACATGTCCCGGCGTGTCTATGATATTTATGGTATGCCCAATCCATTCGCACGTGGTAGCCGCAGAGGTTATGGTGATGCCCCGCTCCTGTTCCTCAGGCATCCAGTCCATAATAGCCTCACCATCATGAACCTCCCCAATCTTGTGAGAACGACCGGTGTAATAGAGTATCCGCTCTGTTATGGTAGTCTTGCCGGCGTCTATGTGGGCTATGATACCTATATTGCGTGTTTTCTTAAGTCGCTGCATTGACATAGCGATTCAATTTAAGGTATCTTCGAAAGCGTGTCAAGTCGGTATACTCAAGGTGTGGATGAAATAGTGGCTACTCCAACGGGTGCAATTCTGATGGAGATACACAATCTCCTTTTCACAGCCTTTGGTCCTCAAAACTGGTGGCCGGCAGAGACTGACCTGGAGATGATGATCGGTGCCATCTTAACCCAGAACACCAGCTGGAATAACGTGGAAAAGGCGATCCAGAATCTTAAGGAAAAAGATCTTGTTTCCATAAAAGGGCTCAGCCACACACCCGCACCGATCTTAGCTGAATACATCAGACCAGCCAAGTATTATAATCTCAAAGTCAGGCGCTTGAAAAACCTTATTTCCCTGATCCAGGATAAACACGATGGGGATCTGAACAGCCTTCTTTCTCTTGATACCGAAACAATCCGGAAAGAACTTTTATCTGTTAAGGGAATCGGATTGGAGACAGCTGATAGCATGATCCTCTATGCAGCAGGGAGGGCCCTGTTTGTAGTGGATACGTATACCCACAGAATTCTGTCAAGGCATGGTCTCATTGAAGAAGAGGCAGGATACTTTGAGGTGCAAATGCTGTTTATGGATACGCTTCCTCATGATGTGGAACTCTTTAAGGAATTTCACGCCTTACTTGTAAAAACGGGAAAAGACTTTTGCAGGAGAAAACCCCTCTGTCCTGACTGCCCTCTTGAAAAGGTAAACAGGGAAGCGTAGGTGTAACCCTGATAGGTATCGGGGCATCTCTATGAGCAGGATTTACCGGTAAGGAGAATGTCAACAAGAAGGCTCATTTTCATATCAATCCTATTAGTTTTTGTCCTTTGCATATTTATAGCCTTTTACTTTGGATATTTTTTAATGAGCCCTGCGGGATTTGATCAAAAAGAAGAGATCTTTATTGTGAAAAAGGGGACTGGTCTCAAGTCAGTTGCCACTGAACTTGAGACAAAAAAACTTATCAAAAGCAAAGATCTGTTTATATTCTGGGCTCTCCTGAAAGGGGGTTCACGGGACCTAAAGGCAGGTGAATACAGCCTGAATCAGTCAATGTCCTCGATAACAATATTCACTATCCTTGCTTCCGGCGCAGTCAAAACCCATCCCTTAACTATCCCGGAAGGGCTTGCCACTGAACAGATCGCTGATATCCTTGCACAAAAAGGTCTGGTCGATAAGAGGGAATTTATGGCCCTGGCCATGGATAAAAACCTTGCAGCCTCCTTTCAAATTGATGGGCAAAGCTTGGAAGGTTACCTCTTTCCTGACACCTATTTACTCAGCAGGGATATTGGGGCACAACAGATAATTGACCTCATGATCAAGAGGTTCTGGGATATCTTCAGTAACCTGAAAAAGGGTCATGAAACACCTATGTCGTTACGGGAGATAGTAACCTTGGCCTCCATAGTAGAAAAGGAGACCGGTCTCGCCGAGGAACGGCCTCTTATTGCGTCAGTTTTTCTTAACAGGCTTAAAAGGAGGATGAGGCTTGAAAGTGATCCAACGGTTATCTATGGTCTCAAGGATTTTGATGGAAACCTGACAAAGAAGGATCTTCAAAGCCCCAGCCCATACAACACCTACTGTAATCGTGGCCTCCCTCCTGGACCGATCGCCAATCCCGGCAGGGAATCCCTTAAGGCAGTGATAAACCCGGCACAAACAGACTACCTCTACTTTGTCTCAAGAAATGATGGGAGTCACTATTTCTCAACTACCTTGAGAGAGCATAACAGGGCTGTTATCCGGTACCAGAAAAGGCGCCGGTGAATGTCAGATCAGAGGAGAAACATACTATTTCAAAAAAAGGAGGGTTACCATGAAAAAGGATCTCACGTACCTTGTAACGATCAGTCTTATTCTCGTTGCCTGTGGTGTTTTTGTCACCTCAGGATGTTCGCAACCAGTCAAAACCCTGGATCCAGGGGTAAAAGGCCCACAGCTGATCGTCAATCCAGGCACAGTCCGCCTTGGTGTTGCTAAAATGAAGGATACAAAACTTGTCTTCAGCGGTTCAGGCTTTGAGCCGAGTGATAGCGTATTCATAAAACTGCTTAATGTACCAGTTGATGAAAAAAAGGTTGACCTCTCAATAGCCTCTGCTGATGTAAGAAAAGATGGCACCTTTGATGCCACGGTCGGATTGTTAACCAAGGTCTCTGATTTCCTGAGGGCAAAAATCGGGTCAAACGAAAAAATGGAAAACATCATGATTGTAACACAACCACCCATGCCTGCCGGTACCTACACTGGCCAGGCAGTAAGCATGCTTTCAGATAAGAAAGCCGATTGTATTCTAAACGTAAAAGAGCCCTCATGCATCGATAGACTGAAAGACTGGCTCGGTGTCAAAATGGGAAAGATTGTCAGAAAATAGGATGCCTTCTCATCCGGAGTTCCTCTAATCTAGTCTGAATCAACCTGGCTAAGCGAAAATCAGCTGGGAGCGGTAGAACTTGCTCCCAAACGTCACTGGTTTGCCCGAAGTGAATTGAGCGGGTAGAGGAAAAAGCCTGACCAAAGTTGCTCAGGAAACTCTGGGATTTTATCCCTTGACATCACTGAAGCCTTTCAATATATTTGGTTTGTTTTGTATACTGTATACATTAATCTTCTTGACTTATAAAAGGAGGCCAAAGAGATGGGTAAGTTATTGTTTGAATGGGATTATTCGTCGTATCCAGGGTATAAGAAATATCCCCATTTATTTAAACCAATCAAGATAGGTAAGCTTACCATTCCAAACCGGATAAAATATGCCGCCACTGAGGACAATTTAAACGCCGGAGATGGGTTTGTTACCGATGCCGGCGTTGGCTACTTACGGGAAAGAGCAAAAGGTGTTGTGGGTGGCCTGTGCGTTATGCAGGGTGTCTACATGGATGAGAAACGACAAGGCCAGGGATATGTAGGACAGGCCGCTGCCTGGAATGATAAATTTATCCCCGGCCTAAAAAGGCTAGCTGATGCCATTCATGAACAAAAGGCTATAGCTGGCTGCCAGTTAATGCACTGCGGCCGTGTGGGTGGCATTGAAACAGAATATTGCCAGGGCCCATCACCGGTTTCACAGCGTTTGAGAATTTTTAGGCCAGTCGAAGTGATGAGCAAGGCAGATATAAAACAGTGCCTCAAGGAACACGTTGAGGCGACCGAACGATTGCTCAAGGCCGGCTTTGACTACGTAGAGATCTCTGGGATTGTGGGTTATCTCCTTTCCAATTTCGTCTCCAGCTATACTAATAGGCGGACCGATGAGTATGGTGGGGATATACGGGGAAGGATGAGATTTGTCGTAGAATGCATCCAGGAGGTCAAGAAAGTCTGCGGCGATGTCCCCCTCGGCATCAGGCTCTGCGCGGACGAGCTCCTTGATGACGTGGGCGGAAACACCCCAGAAGAATCGATGATCACCTATGAAATGGCTGAAGAGGCGGGGGCGGATGTCATGAGTGTTACGGCCGGATGGCAGGAATCGATCTACCCTGTGATCAGCAGAGACATTCCCATGGGTAGCTGGCTACATTTGGCCGAACGCGCCAAACAGCATCTCAAGATACCTGTGTCTATGGCCTATAGGCTTTTTACCCCGGATCTACCGAACAAGGCTATTGGAGAGGGGAAACTGGATATCTGGGAGATGTGTCGACCTATGATTGCTGATCCACTGATGCCCAAAATGGTCCTGGAAGGTACTGAGGACGAGATAAGGCCTTGCGTTGCATGCAATGTCTGCCTGGCAAGGCTTTTCCGCGATGCACCCATGACCTGTTACATCAATCCGGTGTGCGCCCATGAGTGGGATCCAAAGTACGAGATCAAACCGGCGGAGATGGATAAAAACATCATGATTGTTGGTGCCGGTCCTGCCGGCCTGGAATGTGCCTGGGTGGCCGCAGAGAGAGGCCACGAGGTCCATGTGTATGATACGAGAGAGGAATTGGGTGGATCCCTTATCGAAGCTTCCAAGGCCCCTTACGGAGACGACGAGCTCTACGGGCAAATAACGTTTGCGAAAACCAAAGCGGCAAAAGCGGGGGTGAACTTCCATTTGGGCACGGAGGTTACCCCTGAACTCATCGAAGATGAAATGCCGGATACCGTTGTCTTGGCAACAGGCCCCACCTATGTTAAGGGCACAGCGCCCGGCTTTGATCGGGCAAATGTCGTTCCAATGCTGGATGTCCTGAATGGGAAAGCTGAGGTGGGAGAAAACGTTGTCGTTTGGGGAAACCTCAAACCCGGGATTGGACTAGCCCTATTCCTGGCCAAACAGGGAAAGAAGGTGACCGTCGTAGGTAAAGAGAGGAAGCTCGGGAAGGATATCAATCCCTCCTTCAAGTGGCGCTATGTTGGATACCTCAGAGATAATAGTGTTCCCACTTACAATGACTCCGAGATCGAAGAAATCACAGATGATGGTGTAACTATCAGAACTTACGATGGCTACCGGATCCCAATCAAGGCAGACACGGTAGTATGCACGGTAAGAGAGGCGAACCCGGGCTTAAAAGATGTAGTCCAGGAAAACGGTATTGAACTTTTCGTAATTGGTGACGCACTTGTACCTCGAAATCTATCTAGTGCGGTTCACGACGGCTACCGGATAGGTATCCGGGCGTAAGAAGGAGGTTGACAATGGCGGTTGATCCACAAAAAGAATTGACAAAGTTACATGGTGCTTTGGGTGTTTCACAAGCCGTAATTAAGAGTACGTTTTTTGAATGGCGCCAAACAGCCCTTGAGCTCCTCGGACCTAGTTCAAATGCACTGGACGTTGTCCTGAAGTTTTGGGAAGTAGCCGGTGTAGACGTTGCCAAGAATTTCTTCCCCATGCTGAACCTGCGTAAAGGCCAAGAGGGTTTGATTCTTGATCTTGCCAGAGCCTTAGCAGGCACAGGAATTGCCAATGGGGCTGTAGTTAGAGTTGAAAAGGGTGAAGGTCCCCTTGAAGCCCTCATAAGATGGGAGAGATGCCCTTGGCCAACCTTCGCTAAACGCTATGGTGCTTCTATGAAGGAGGACCTCTTGGGTTGCGACAAATTCCTTCAAACAATCGTTGCTGAAGCAAATGCCTTCCTGGGTACGGATTTGAAAATAGAGACACAAAAGGCTATCCCAAGCGGCGATGGAGTGTGTCTGCGGAGATTATACAAATAAGAAGATAGCAGGAGGATGCAATATGGCAGCACAAGTAGACATGAATAAATGCACAATGTGCGGTGGCACAAAAGAACCTATTTGCGTGGAGGCATGCCCAGACGAAGCTATCAGAGTGCAAGACAGCAGAATCGTTGTGACCGAGTTTTTGTGTGAGGACTGCAACGAGTGCGGCTTCCGATGCCCGGACCATGCTATTTCCATTCCACTTGAATTGGTAACATTTTAAAGAGGGAGAAATGAAGGTAAATAAGATAGATCATATATGCATTGCAGTAAAAAATCTGGATGAGGCTCGGAAAATTTGGGAACCCATTCTGGGAAAGCCAGAGCCTGATGATCCCTATGTTGATGAACCGGAAAAAATTAGGGTGGCACGATATTGGTTGGGGGAGGTAGGCTTTGAGTTAATGGAATCGACAACTCCGGATGGGGATGTAGCCAAATTTATCGAGAAAAGAGGCGAGGGTGTGATGCTTATTAGCTTTAATGTGGACAACACCAGAAAGGCCATGGATGAGCTGAAAGGCAAGGATTACCCCTTTATTGGAGGGGCCAGACCCTTCAGGGATTGTGAATTCGCCTTTGTTCATCCAAAGGCAGTAAATGGCGTTCTCCTTGAACTGATTGATTACAAATGGGATGAGTTGAAAAAGTAGATGGCCTGTCTGCGCGTTCCAAACACTCACAATTGTTTTAAGAAGCAACAATTGACAGAACTCATATCTCTACCAATCCAGCTTTGATGAGCTTCTTTGCCAGACTACATATATCTCGCATCTCCCTGTTTGCGTATTCCTAAAGCCACAACGAAAACTAGAACGTGTTCTTTTTCTGCACGATAGATTACCCTATAGCGCCCTGCTCGGATGCTTCAATAACCAGTAGGTTCGCCTGTCAGGGGTTTACCTATGTTGTCCGGGTCTAATGCAAGGCTATCTATTCTATCTCGAATCCTCTCTCTTACCCTGCGGTCCTCTATTGCCTTCAACATCGCCTGGGGTGAGTCCCGCCTAGATATAGGCGGGATCAGAAAACGTTTTAGCCCCACCGAAAAGGGATTTCGGCAACAGCCTGTATAAAACTGACCCTTATTTTAGCATTTGGAAGGAGATACCATAATGAAAGAAGGTTTTTTCCGTCCCCGGGAGTATCATCGACCCAACAACCTGCAGGAGGCTACCTGGCTCCTTTCGAGTTTCGGCAAGAAAGCCAGACTGATCGCAGGTGGAACGGACCTCCTGGTCGATAAACCCTCCGAGGTAGAATGTCTGATTGATGTGGCGAGCTTGGATCTAGACTACATAAGAAGAGATGGGGATGGAATAACAATCGGGGCTGCTACAACACTTGACTTGATCGAACGTTCTCAGATGTTCTCCGCTGGTCCATATGTGGTGCTATCGGAGGCGGCAAGCAATATGGCGACTCCGACAGTCAGAAATATGGCTACAATCGGGGGTAATATCTGTAATGCCTCTCCTGCAGCCGACCTGCCGCTGGCGTTAATGGTGCTTGATTCAACCGTGAAAATATACGGTTTAGGTGGCAGCAGGGTATTACCTATTGGTGTGTTCTTTGAGGACGTCAACAGAACAGCATTAAACGAGGATGAACTATTGGTTGAGGTTCATATTCCGCCGAGCCCTGCAAGCACTGGTGCGTCATTCTTGAAGTTAAGACGTCATCAGACTGCCATTGACTTGGCTGTAGTTAATGTGGCAGCCAAGTTAACCTGTTCAGACAACTTCTGCGAAGACGCCAGAATAGCGCTGGGCGCAGTGGCAAAAAGGCCTATCTATGCCGAGAAGGCCAAGAGGTTGCTCACCGGAAAAGGGCTTGACGGGAAACTCATCCAAGAAGCTGCTGAGGTTGCTTCCCAAGAGACAAAGTCGATTGACGATGTCCGCGCCTCCGCCCAATATAGAAGGAGAATGGTTGCGGTACTGGTCGAAAGAGCCCTTAAACTCAGCGTTACGAGGTGTGGAACATGACAAAACGAGATATTAGTATCTGCGTAAACGGAAAATGGTACGAACTGGCTGTGGAGCCTTACGAGACACTTCTCGATGTCTTAAGAGATAGGCTGGGACATACCGGGACGAAATCGGGCTGCGCCAAGGGTGAATGTGGTGCGTGCACGGTCAATATCGACGGCAAGGCTATACTATCCTGCCTGACTCTGGCCGTACAGGTCGATGGCAAGGAGATACTAACCATTGAGGGCCTGCACAAGGGGGCCGAACCCCATCCGCTCCAAGAGGCATTTGTCAAGCAGGCAGCCGTACAATGCGGCTATTGCACACCAGGCATGATAATGAATGCCAAGGCCCTCCTCAACCACAATAGCAACCCATCTGAGAAAGAGGTAAGGAAAACACTTTCCAGCAATCTTTGCCGGTGTACCGGCTATGAGAGGCCTGTAAAGGCAATACTTGAGGCCGCCACGATAATGAGGGGGAAAGATGAAAGATAGATTATCGGTCGTAGGGAAAAGCGTACGACGTATCGACGCCCTTGACAAGGTTACCGGCCGGGCGAAATATTGCATAGATTTGAAGGTAGATGACATGCTACATGCCAAACTCCTTCGAAGCCCGTATCCCCATGCCAGGGTGACAAAAATCGATACGACCAGAGCAGAAAACCACCCCAGAATTAGGGCCATAGCCACAATAGATGAGGTTCCAAGGGTTGTAGGATACTGGTGGAATCTCCGAACTGAAAAGGCAATGAAAAGAATGTATCTACAGGATAATGTGGTTAGATTCAGAGGGGATCCGGTTCTGGGTGTGGCCGCTGACGATGAAGAGTCAGCACAAGAGGCCTTATCACTCATCGACGTTGAATACGAGGAATTGCCAGCCCTTTTCGACCCAATTGAGGCTATGAAAGAAGACCATCTCAAGATCCACGAAGGGGGCAACATAGCCATTCACGTGGCGAAAAAGTTTGGTGATGTTGACCAGGGTTTCAAGCAGGCAGACTATGTATTTGAGAACAGGTTTGTTACCTCAAAACAGAAACATGCCAGTATTGAGCCCATTGGTACAGCCATAGCCGACTACGGCAGAAGCGGAAGGCTTACCGTTTATACCTCTACCCAGCTTCCACACTGGAGCAGGATATATCTTGCCGGGGCACTTGGCTTGCCAGTCAATAGGGTTAGGGTAATAAAGCCCTATACCGGGGGGGCATTCGGAGGTAGATGCGGCCTCATCCATGGCTTAGAAGTCATGTGTTGCTTCCTCTCCAGAAAGGCCGGCAGGCCGGTGAAGATGTCATTTTCCAGGGAGGAGGACTTTGAGGCAACGGAAGCACGGCATCCTTTTATCATAGAGCTCAAGACTGGTGTGACCAAGGATGGAATCCTGACTGCCAATAGCATCAAACTCATTCTGGACGTGGGCGGATACGGCACCCATTACATCGGTGTTTTGGCCGATGCCTTGTCAACAGGGGTAGGCTTGTACCGATGCCCAAACGTGACATTTGAAGGATATTGCGTGTACACCAATAAATCTCTAAATGGGGCCTTTAGAGGGTATGGCAACCCCCAGATGAACTTCGCCCAGGAGTCCCAGATGGACATGATCGCGGAGAAACTGGCCATGGACCCTGTGGAGTTTAGAGTTAAGAACTACCGTGGGCTTGGGGAGATAGACCCTGTGTTTGATGTTCCCATTAGAAGCGACGGCATGAAAGACTGCTTGGCAAAGGGAGCCAAGAAGTTTGGGTGGAACAAGAAGAGAACACGAAAGGTAGATGAAGGAACCAAGAGAAGAGGCGTGGGCATGTCTTGTCTGCAACACGGCACTGGGGCGCGTTTCGGTTTGCCTGACCCGGCATCAGCAATTGTGATGCTCAATGCAGATGGTTCAGCGAATCTCCTAACCGCTGCGGCCGACGACGGTCAAGGTAATAGAACAGTCCTGGCCCAGATAGCCGCCGAGGAGCTCGGCATACCTTTGGAACAGATATCGGTCTCCGACACCGATACCGATGTAGCACCCCTGGATGGGGGGACCCACGGTAGCAGGCAGACATATTGTGGAGGGCTTGCTGTTAAGCGGGCCGCCGCCGATGCCAAGATGGCCCTTCTCCGTTTTGCATCCCAGCACCTCAATGTAGAGGAAAAAAGCCTCGAAATAAAGGATGGGGTAGTGTACGACGTGAAGGATAGGTCCACCAATATCCGGGTCGGCGATCTCATGAGAAAGGTTCAAATTGAGGATCTCTCCCGTTGTGAACAGATAATTGGGTATGCCTCCGGGGTAGCTCCTGCAATGCCTCCGACCTTCGGTGCCCACTTCGCCGAAGTTGAAGTAGATATGGAGACCGGTGAAGTCTATGTTGTAAAGTTAGTCGGCGCCTTTGATGTTGGTAGGGCTATTAATCCTGCAAACGTTGAGGGGCAAATAATTGGGGGCGAGGCCATGGGCATAGGGTACGCCCTAACCGAAGGTCTGATAATAGACAATGGGAAAATTGTGAATAACAACTTCACAGACTATAG
The DNA here is from genome assembly GCA_030603345.1 of Pseudomonadota bacterium. Lineage (GTDB taxonomy): Bacteria > Desulfobacterota > DSM-4660 > Desulfatiglandales > B25-G16 > JADFWK01. The sequence goes on along the minus strand of JAUVXZ010000008.1, from coordinate 6,413 downwards.
GATTTTAAGGGCCTGCGATGTACCCCAGATTGACGCGATAATCGTTGAGAGCAATGAACCAACCGGACCATTCGGGGCTAAGGGTATTGGTGAAGCCACCATGGTCGGTACAGCCGCCGCAATAGCCAATGCCATCTACGACGCCATCGGGGTCAGGATGAAGGAGCTGTGCATAACTCAAGAGAAGATTCTCGAGGCCATAGATCGTGGTGCAAGAGCTTCCGGAGTTTAGAGACAGTCCGACACGCCCCTCCCAAGATCCGTTGAAGTACACTTACAGAAAGCTGCGGTTCTTTTGTCGATTCTGGCTCAAGGTTTATCCGCCATTTTTTGGCGGGCAGTCTTCGGTAAAAAGGAAATGGCGTCGGCGCTTACCTATCGCTTGGTTTCCGGGCCTCTTGCGCAAGATGGAGTTCTAGATCGCAACTGAGACACCGCTTTGCCTCTTCCCTTGCCTGATCTTCACTAAAGCCCAGCTCAACCTCACTGAACCCATCATGTCGTTCTGAAAGGGGTGTGGCAGGCATCTCTTCCCTTTTCAGGTCTGCAAATCCCTCCTCCCTGCTCCCGGTATATGGCACCGAGTCAGGCCTTTCCACAAGGGACTCTTCTATGATACCATCCCCGCCCAAGAATCTATCAATGGAGCTTGCTGCCCTTCGCGCGTCTGCAATCGCATCGATTATGGTACCCGGTGCCTGAGCTACATCACCCCCTGCAAAAACACGTGGCATATCTGTCTGCTGAGTTTCCTCATCAATCACCATCAGACCCTTTTCCACCCTTAACAGTTCTTTATCATCCACAAAGGAAAAATCAGGAGCCTGTCCTATAGCGAGGATAACTTGATCAGCCGCAACTGTTTGCTTTATGGTAGCAAAACTTGGGCAAAAATTACCTTGGCTATCAAAGACCGATGTACACCGAACAAGCTCTATTCCGGTGATCTTCCCATGATCCTGTAGGATCCTCTGGGCACCCCAGGAGGGCATGATTTTGACACCTTCCTGAATGGCATCCTCAATTTCCCACGGGTTGGCCGGCATCTCCTCCCTACATTCCAAGCAGGCCAGTGTTACCTCTTTGGCCCCAAGACGGAGGACGCTGAGCGCCACATCGATGGCCACACTACCACCCCCGACTACCAATACCTTATCTTTCAGTGCAATCTCTTTACCCTTATTTACTGCGCACAGAAAATCGAGTCCCCAGAACACATCATCAAGGTTGGTCCCTTCCAAGTCTATCTTCTTACTGAGCTGGGCACCCACTGCCAGGAATACGGCTTCGTACCCATCGGCCTCTAGCTGGCTTAAGCTGAAATCTCTTCCCAGCTTCTTTTCAGTCTGTAACTCGACCCCGAGTTCCAGAATCTGTTTGATTTCCTTGTCCACCACCTCCCTGGGCAAACGGTAATCCGGGATGCCAAATCGCATCATCCGCCCTGGCTCGGGTCTCTCTTCAAAAACAGTGACCTGATGCCCCTTCTTTCGAAGATAAAAGGCCGCTGTCAGACCGGCAGGGCCAGCCCCGATAATAGCAACCTTGTGGCCTGTATCTTCTGCTACCGCTGATATCCGCTCACCTATATTACCTGCATTATCCGCAACGTATCGCTTGAGCGCACATATAGCGATGGGCTGATTGAAAACATCCCCACGCCTGCACACATCTTCGCAGGGATGGGTACAGACACGGCCCAAGATACCGGGAAAGGGCACCTTTTCCCGAATTAAGGCATAGGCCTCATTCACCTTTCCCTCTGCTATAAGCCTTAGGTATCCTGGTATATCTATCCTTGCCGGGCAGGCATCAATACAGGGAGGACCAACTGGAACAAACTCAGGAGGAGACAGCGAGCGGAGCGGCCTTATGATATCAAGGATCCCTATTCCATTGGGACACACCCCCTCACATCTACCACAGGTAGTACAAGACCATGGAAAGGGGGAGCTGGCGATCTCATCAATTAAGCCAAGCTCTACATGCCTCAGAATTCTCCTGATATTAAACCCATCTACGCCGGTAAGAGGACACGCAGAGCTACAAAGCCCGCACTGCTCACAGGCCCGAAACATGTTCACATCGTCAACAATTTTTTCAGCTAATCCTGTTTCGGTATCCATAACTCGTTACTAGATTGTATAGAAATTTCCATTTTGGACGCAGATGAACGCAGATTCTCAAGATTTTGAATATAGAAAATAGTATTCTGCGGTTATCTGCGAAAATCTGCGTCCTAATTTACTGGTTTATGGTTACTCGCTGCTTCTTACTACTTACTGCCTACTTTCACTTAAGTCCCAGCTCCTTCACCATATCCCTCATCGTATTCGCAAACTTCGGCCCATCTGCCGCTGAGCACCAGATATTCCAGAGTTTTTCAGGGTCATATCCCTTTCTTTTCAATCTCTTTTTGGCCCTTTTCACCCTCTCTTCTGCCGCATAATTGCCACTGATATAGTGGCAGGTTGGAAATTCACAGCCTGCCACCAACACACCTGCTGCACCTAGTTCAAAGGCCCTTTCTATGAACTTAATTGCCACCCGCGCCGCACACATCACTCTGATGAGTCGAGCGTTAGGCGGATATTGAAGCCTGCTCACACCTGCCATATCCACCCCACCCAATGCACACCAGTGACAAACAAATCCAATAATTTTCTCCTCAGGCCTCTCTTCCAGGGCCGCTTCTACCTGGGCAAGGATCTGCTCATCTGAATAATGGATAATAGTAATAGCGTTCTTGGGACAGTCTGCTGCACAGAGACCACACCCTTTACACAGGGCTTTGATTACATTGGGTTTTTCATCCACCCACTTGATTGCACCATACGGGCAATTTTTTGCACAGAGCTCACAGCTATTACAGACATCCAGATCTATATCTGCTACGATTCCCTCTGCCTCAAGGTAGCCCCGCTTCATAGGAATAGACGCCCTCATAGCAGCTCCTGCACCCTCTTCGCAGCTGTCTTTCAAATTCTTGGGAGACCGTGCACATCCACAAAGCGAAATGCCGTCAGAGGGGAAATCCAAGGGACCAAGTTTTATATGGGCCTCCTGGAAGAATCCGTCTGGATTAGTGGAGACCTTGAGATGCCCCTTAATGGCCTCGCGGGTGTCATCCCCCTTAAACCCGGTAGTCAGAACGACCAAATCAGATGGAATGGTAAATTCCTTACCGAGAAGGATATCGTAGACATGCACACCTAGATTGCCATCCTCTTTTGTCACCTCTGGATAACGATCATCGGGAAAGCGAATGAATTTGACCCCTGCCCTTTTTGCTGTTTCCAGATTTGATCCTTCCTCTCTTACCATGCTCAGGTCTCTGTAGAGGATATGCACGCGGATATCCTTATTAAGCGTTTTAAGGGCTAACGCGTTTTTAACCGATACAGAGCATCCAATAGTGCAACAGCCCCGGGATTCATTTTTCGAGTTGACGCAGTTGATAATCACCACATCCTTTACTTCCCCAACCTCATTACCTTTTAACAATCCCTCGAGCTGAACCTGGGTTACCACGCGAGGGTCACTCCCATATTGGTATTGCCCTACCGGCTCGATCTCCTGCATCCCAGTTGCCACAATCACCGTAGAAGCATCAAAGGTTTCGTTTGATCCATTGGCCCTCACCGTAACTCTATAGTTCCCAATATATCCTTCAACAGCCTCTATCTCAGCATTGGTATAGACCTTAATGTTTGGGTGAGATTCTACAAGGGCAACTTTAGCTTTAACGATCTCAGCGGCTTCAAGCTTGACATGATCATGAGAAACCACGGATAGCCTGTTTAACAGGCCGCCGAGTTCGGATTCTTTTTCTACCAGTATGGCATGAAAACCCTGGTCAGCGATATTGAGGGCAGCGGTCATGCCTGCCATCCCACCCCCGATCACAAGGCAATCCGTTTTCACAGAAAGCCTAATCTCCTCACCTTCTTCCAGAAGAACAGCCTTGGCCACACCCATCTTTACGAGATCCTTGGCCTTTTCCGTAGCCTTTGAAGCGTCTGCCCTATGGACCCAGGAGACCTGTTCCCTGATACTTACAAATTCAAGCAGATAGGGGTTGACCCCGGCTTCTTTTACCGTCCTTTTAAAGAGGGGTTCATGAGTCCTTGGAGTACACGATGCAATAACCACCCTGTTGAGATCATGTTCTTTTATGAGCTCCTTCATCTTGGCCAGATAGTCTACTGAGCATGACCATTTTCCTTCATCGGCAAAGGCAACGTGTTTGAGACCCTTAGTGTACTCCACTACCTCCGGTACATTCACGATACCTGCGATGTTTGAACCGCAATCACAAACAAATACACCTACCCGTATATCTTCATTCATTGAATGTCCCCATTTCTGGGATTTTCGATTTTCAATTGAAGATTGACTGTCTACAGGCTGTTGCCGAAATCCCTTTTCTCTTGGTCTAAAACGTTTTTTGACAAATCTAAGGCTCCCTTCAGGCGATGTCAAAACTCGCCTTTAGGGCTCAAACAGTTGACATCGCTTATCTTCCACTTCGCCAAGATTTGTTTGCAAAAAACGTTTTAATGACCGCTCAAAGGAATTTCCGTTTGGGCAACAGCCCGTTTACTATTGACTATTTAAGGATTAGCTATTCTTTCTTCAAATTCTCAATTTTCAATTGAAAATAGTCATTTCAAAACCGCTTTCATGCTCGCCGCACTCGCCTGGACAACTGATTCAGAAATATCAATGGGACCAGTGGCACCTCCGCACACATATATCCCTTCAACACCTGTTTCTAACGGTGCCAGCATTGGGTCTCTCTCTTTAAAAAACCCCAGGTTGTCCAGTTCAATCTTTAATACCTTTGCCAGTCTCTTGTTCCTCTCGCTTGGAACAAGGCCTGTGGAAAGAACAAGCAGTTCCACCTCCACTTCCTCAATCTCAGCAGTATCCAAGTTTTCGTATCTGACAGTCAAATTCTTGGTCTTGGGATCTTCAAAAACATCATACGGCCTGGCCCTGATATACCTGACGCCATTTTCTATGGCCTTCTGATAAAAACCCCAAAAACCCTTCCCGTATGCCTTGAGGTCGTTATAGAATACGAGGGTCTCCACAGATGCGTCGTGCTCCTTGGTAATAATCGTCTGTTTTGTAGCTACCATACAGCATACCTTCGAGCAGTACGGCAGCCCCTTTGTCAACCCCCGGCCTGCGCATTGAATCCAGGCAATCCCCTTACCGTGTTTTTTATCGGAAGGCCTGATGATATCACCTGCGGTTGGCCCTCCAGCATTCATCAATCGTTCAAACTGAGTGTTGGTGATTACATTCTCGTAGATATTGTAGCCATAGAGTCCAGTATCTGGCTCTACAGGCCGTATGCCAGTAGCAACAATAATGCTCTTAACCTCAATATCCATTGGTCTATCAGCTTGCCAAAGCACGATCGCATCCTTTCCCTCCTCTTTGCAGGCCTTAACACATAAGGCAATGGGGCATTCGCGGCACTGGCTGCAATCCACAACGCACTCTCCTACACACGCACCCTGCTCCCGCATCTTTCCATAGCGGCACCGGGGGTCAACGACCGAAACATTTGGAACGGCTTGCGGGAAGGGCACGGAGATCAGTTTTCTCATGCCCCCGATCTTACCATCCAGTTCATCAGGAACACTCACAGGGCAGGCCTCTACGCATGACCCACACCCGGTACACTTCTCCTCATCTATAAACCGAGCCTTTTTCACCAATCGCACCTTGAAGGTGCCATTTTCCTTCTTAACCCTTCGAATTTCACTATTGGTGAGGATCTCTATATTGGGATGATTGTCAACCTCATACATCAGGGGAGATTCAATACATATAGAGCAGTCATTGGTAGGAAAGGTCTTATCCAACCGTGCCATCATCCCACCAATACTGGCTGTATCGTCAATCAGATAAACCTTACAACCATAGTCACCTGCATTTAATGCCGCATTTATGCCGGCGATTCCACCACCTATTATGAGAATTGCGTCGGACATAGATTATCTGGGTTTGATTGGTTTGATTAGTTGCACTGGTTTCATGAGTTCCATTGGTTGGTTATCTTCTCTTTATACTACTGAAAGCATCAAAAAGTTTGCAATGTCGGGAGGGGCATGAGGTCTTTTCTACTGTGACTGGTGGGAGGCCGCTGTCCTTTTCACGACTTATCAGTGGGGGAAGCCGCAGCCCTGAGCCTGTCGAAGGGAATGCGGAGGGGGCAAGTATCCCCTGTTGATAAGTCGTAGAAAACACCAGGCTGGGAGCCTCGGAACAGAAGAAAAGACCTCATGGCCATCCTAGACGCTTCCGGGTTATGTCCAATGCAAATAATAATATGCTCTGCTTACTAAATATTCAAACCGCTTCAACTCGCAATAGGCACTTGAAGGTGCTTACAATAA
>JAUVXZ010000319.1 GCA_030603345.1 Pseudomonadota bacterium | reverse complement strand
AAGTGGTGGATACCGGATAAAATTGTCTTCGTAGATCAAATACCCCGGACGAGCGTTGGAAAATTTGACAAAAAGGTAATGAGATCGGCTTATGGGGATGTGTTAGAGGGGAAAGACTAGGAAAAGAAACTTTTTAATATATGATTACCTGCACAGTGGACAGGTTAGCCCTCTTATCAAACCTTAACAGGCTGTTGCCCAAATCCCTTTTCGCTTGGTGTAAAACTTTTTTTTGAGAAATCTAAGGCTCGCTCCAGGCGATGTCAAAACTCGCCTTTAGGGCTCAAACAGTTGACATCGCTTATCTTCCGCTTCGCCAAGATTTGTTGGCAAAAAACGTTTTAATGACCGCTCAAAGACATTTCCGTTTGGGCAACAGCCAGTTAACAGTGCAGAACCAACCCCTTTTCCTTATCCCTTGATGATTCTTGGGATCATCATGTGGTGGTGTGGGCAGATGGATGTGGGGTTTTGGTAGGCGCAGCCTGCAAAGGCAGCGATATATTTTCTCATATCCGGAAAAGAGACAATCTCGTCCACATAGCCCCTATTGGCACAGTAAATGGGTCTGGACTTATCATAGTACTCTTGTGCCAGAGCGTTCATCTTGTCAATAACTGGCTGAAGTGAATGCTCAGCATCCTTTTCTTTGACCAATCTCCTGGAAAATGACGCAGCAGCAGCGGTCTCGCCATGCATGACATAGATTTCGGTTGTTGGGGTCCCCAAGGTAAACGCATTGTGGTTGTTGGCTGTAGGTCCTCCCATGATGTAATGGGCGGCAGCAGTTCCTTTTCTCACAACAATACAGATCTGGGGTACATCTGTCTCCTCAATGGAGTATATCAGAGACTGTCCGAGGCCGAGAAGCTCAGCCTTCTCTGCAATATCTCCTACGTCAATACCAGAGGTATCCTGAAACCATACGATGGGAACACGATCCCGCCCGCACAAGGTTACGAACTCATTCATCTTAATCAAGCCCTGACGGTAAAGCTTGCCACCAATACCGGGGTAAGGTGCGTATTCAGGATAGTTTTGGCCAAGAAATCCTTGACGGTTGCCGATAAAGCCGAGCAGAAAACCGTTGATCTTGGCCAGTCCAGTGTACACCTCCGGTCCATAGTCGGGCCTGAACTCCATGTGTTCGCTGTTATCGAAAATTCGGGCCAGCATTTCGTCAGAGTTATAGCTTCTCTTCTGGTTAAAGGCCACAATAGCGTTGATATCCTCTCCTGCAAACTGGGGTTCTTTTGGTTGGTCTACTCGGAAAAATTCAGGGTCATATGCGGGGACCATATCCATATATTTCTTCAGAGCGTCCAGGACACCGAATTCGGTATCATAGACCTCCTTAAAGAAGCCTGTCTCATTGTAATGGATAGGAACGCTGCCAGGGGGCACCTGCTTGAAATGTCGCGTGGCCTCAATAAGTGCTTCAGCACCTTCTTCGTCAAAAGAACCCTTAGGGCTCATGCCCCCCACAATACCACCACCACCAACAGCGATATTGGCATCTTTGTGAGCCAGAAGAATCGTGGGACTGATTCCTTGGTACCCCCCGCCGGCCGGATTTGTCCCATAAATGCCTGCTAGTATAGGGACACCCAACTTTTCTAGTTCCGCATGCCGGAAAAAGGTGGTGCCATTTCCCCTTCGATTAGCATAGACCTCCTCCTGCTCTGTAAGCTTCACGCCACTGCAATTCACAATCCATACCAGGGGGACATGCAGTCTTTTGGCCATATCCGTGACCCTCAGCTGGTTATCCGCCTGTCCTGCGATCCAGGCACCTGCCATCACCTTGTTATCAAAACCAATAACTACTGCCCATTTGCCGTTGATCGTGGCGAGTCCGTCAATCACACCAGTCGTTCCCTCTTCGTTGAACAGGGGATTATAAAGGGTATGGAGGGGGCACCAGGTGCCAGGGTCCACGAGATACTCTATTCTCTCCCAGACCGTTGTCTGCCCTCTCTGTTTGATCTTCTCGGCCGGTATGCCTGCATTTTTTACGGCCTCTATGGCCGCGGCCACCTGTTTTTCTACATCGTTGATTTGGGCTATGTTTTCCTTCCCACTTTCTATTTGACTATCGGAAAGGGGGAGCCCAAAAGGGGTCATTATTTCGAAATAAGGCCTCATATTTACCTCCTTTTCATACCTAAATTAGTATTGACGCCCATCTATCAGTCACCGGAGGCGGAGCATAACCGCCTAACACGAAAAAAACAACAAATTTATTCAAAACCTTGCTTGATATGTATGGTGATGTTTCGATGTTCCCATTCTTTCGCACCCCTGCCCACAAGGACTCTTTTGCCGCTTTTTTTGCGCACCATAAACACTATCAGGCTCTTACCTCAGGAGCCCCGTTTTTTATGTGCTGAAATCCGCCGTGCTGTTATTAATCCCAGGCTCATTGTGCCCGATGAATTGATACACTTAGAGAGCAAAATTGTCTATATTTATTTTATCGAAGTTTAGCGATTCGGAAGACCAGATTCAATGAGGCAATCTACTCAAAAACACAAAAAACTACCCCCATTTATTCATGGGGTGGTGCTCCTCTGTACATATCGCTATCTCTAATAGGGCGAACTACCCAGGGAGGGTGCCTAAAGTGAGCCCGCCCTGCGACGTGAAAGGCTCCTCAGATCCTTGGCAAAGCGAAGAGTTGAGCAGCACAGTATCCTTGAGGGGCAAGGCCAGTGTCACGTGATAGTGAAACCTAATCTTTTGATTTTTGGCGTGCTTGCAGGGTATGGGTGTCTTTTTTTTGGTTATGCCCCTGGCCCAGACCCGCCTGCCAGATGGCGGGCAGGCCTGGCATGCAAAGCATCAGTACAAAGAGCTTACTTACGAAATAGAGTAACGACCACACTGTATTCCAGAAGTGTCGCGCCAGGGCA
>JAUVXZ010000010.1 GCA_030603345.1 Pseudomonadota bacterium | reverse complement strand
CATCAGTAAAAATCCATTCTTTTCAAAATGGGACTCAATCGAGGATGCTAAGTCCTTCGATTCATTAATTCGATAACGAATTAATTCACTCAGGACTTAGTGCTGAGTGAGCTTTTTCTCCAGTTCCGTTGGTCAAAATACGTTACTGTATTTGCGAATCGAAGCACTAAGGTTTGAATATAAAGATCTCACTTCTCACTTCAAGTGGTGGGATTTGTGGTCTCACGGACTGCCAAAAAGAGAGGGTGAGAGATTTTGTGACAATGGAGAAATCAGGGTGCGGTACCGACGATGGACGGAACTCTATTGCGGGTAACGAGAAAATGATCGATTGCCACAAATGCGAACATTACTATGTCACTTGGGATAAGCACTTCCCCCATGGTTGCAAGGCCATGAAATTCAAAAGCAAACAGCTTCCTTCCCTCGTGGTGTTCGCAAGTTCCCAAATGGACTGTCTGTTGTTCAAGGAGAAGGTGCTCCCTAAGGGTAAGCGACGCAACCGGGGCATGGGCAAAAGCAAGAAGGTTTTAATTGGGCCTTAAAGCCTTTCAGAGTCAGCTGCGTCCTGGATCGGTGTAAGGCTTTTACGAAGGCTGCGATCTCCTGAGGACCAAAATCTTTTCCGAGCGATTCGGCTTTCACATCCATGTTGAGAGCACGCCCTGCCCCCATGTTCAGAATCACGGCCCCTGTCCAGGCAAGGTTGAAGCCTGTTCCTTTTGCTCGGATGAAGAGGAGTGCCGTCAGAGTGGAGGCAGTGTGTTTACACTTGAATTCCAGCTTTCCATGGTGAGGCCCGCAAAGGAAAATGCCGCTCAGGGAAACTAAGTATTGAAAGAGCTGCCCCCTTCTTGGAGCACCTGCTGTCCTCACAGAATTTTTAGGAAAGATCTCACAAAAATCGGAATGTGATCCGATACAATAGGTTAGAGGTAGCCAACTTGGTTACTGGGGTTGATTTTTAAGAGGAAGTATCGAGTGGCCAAACCGGATTTAAGCCGTATTATTCAGCCTGCGCAACATCTTGACCTTTTGTTTGCGCCTTATGAAGAAGAATATCGGGTGGATATCAGGGATACTGTTATTTATGATGTATACCCGAGAGCGAAAAGTTTTATCATTGCCCAGACGCAACCTCCGGTCTTAAAGTCTATGGTAGGAGAGGCAATTGAGCCTACGTTTCTTTGGCATTCTACGCCTGAAGAGGATCCCTTACGTTATGCGTTTCATAGTGCAATTCAAGAACTCATAACCAATTATGCGCTGTCCCAAGGACAGCGAGTGCAAGCAATTCGTTTGGCTTATCCCAAATATTTATATGAGCGGAACATCCGTTTTTCCTATCGTGTGCGCCCGATAAAACAATACCCTATTACCCTGACGATTGAAGGACATAAAGAGCCATTACCGATTATTGAAATGTCTGAAGGGGGAATCTGTATTTCATACTCTCATGTACCATATTTATCGGGTTTGAAACCGGGAGATCTGTTTGAGGTTGCCCTTGATTTAAATGGGGAAAACGAGATGACATCACAAGTAGAGGTGGTACGCAAATTTCAAAAACCCGAATTCCCTGGAATGGATTTTATGGGAGTTAGGTTTTTCGAGTTGTCAATGGGCGAACGGGCCTTTCTGGTATCCACAATCAAAAAGATCGAGCGTATGAATCTTCGGAAACGGGCTGGACTGGAACCTATAAAAAGGGAACCAGCATAGTCTCTTCACACCCTCCCCAGCGCTTTTTAGGCTAAACATCTTCACCCGGAATCGGGAGCTTTTCAAATGACTCGATTCGGAGCCTTCACTTAGGCCGCTCCTTACCGTTGCGACACCCTTTCACCCTGTGTTTCCCCAGAAGTTCGAACACCAAATACTTTAGCCCTACAACGACACTTTGTCATTCCTTTGCTTCGCTCGAGGACATGTCTGAGGAACGAAGCGACGAAGAATCTAGATTTTAGTTCTATCACCTCCGCACAAATCGTAGATTCTTCGCTCTCCCGCCCAGCGGGGTCACTCAGAATGACTTCTCAAGCAAAGTGTCGTTGTAGGGTTAGTATCGTTCAAAAGTGTTAACTCAAGGATATTTTGGTTAGAGAACCTGTACATAGTCACGTCTATGAGGTCATGCCAATTTTCTCAAGGCGCTATCTATAAGGGTCAAGGGATGTGGTCAAATATGTGGGGTTTAGATGAACCAGACAGAGACTCCCAGGGCTTCCGAGGTGTAAACCCCACATATGTGACCACTGCAAGTCCCGGTGGAATTCTTTTGAGATATCGCCTTTCAAAAACAGCCATGACCTCCTTTAGAATGTGAACGACTACCCACTATGGTTTGTGCCAACACTTTTGAGCGATACCAAATACTTTTTTGATTCTGGAAACTGAGGCAGGCCAGCCGTTTTGGCTATTTTTCTGACGTGCTGACAAATGTCTGATGAGAAAGACTAATCAAAGAGAGATAAAACTGGATTTTTTCTGTGCAGCTAAAGATTTGGAAAGATAAGGCCGATAAAAGAGGATGATCACCACTGGTCTGAACGTACAGGGTCATTCCGTTCCTTCGATATTAGTTCGTTTTACCTTTTTTGGCTTGTTTCGGCGGATCAAAGGGAAATTCTGGGAGGCCTGATCAATATGAGTGGCTTTGAATGCAAAGAAAGAGATGGAAGGCGTTCTGGCAAAGACCGCAGAAGGTTTCATGATCCTCATTACAGGGGCTCGGAAAAACGGAGGGGATTGGAGCGAAGGAGTGGCATAGATCGAAGGCGGGGGGTTTACCGGGACGGTGTGCGGAGGAAGTCATGAAGGTTGTGTGTCCACAATGTAACTCCAGCTACACTGTTGCCAACAGGAACATGCCCAAAAAGAGGGCTGTGGCAATGTGCAAGAAGTGTGGCAGCAAAATTGCGATAGAACCAGCAATACCAGGTGCTGTTCGACCCCTCGTGAGCTCCGAGATGGCCTCTGGCAATGCCCCACATCCTACCACTGCACCCGATCCCAGTGGATCTGCGGGAAAAGGCATATTTGTGGATTATCCAGAGCTTCAGGGTCTCTCCTCAGAGAAATTCGATTTTGGTGAGATCTTGTCTCCTAGCAAAAGAGGGGGTTATAAAAACCGAAAAAACAAATTTAAAATAAGGATTTTTAAGGCAATACATAACATTTTGAATGAAATTCTCAAGGATGGCGAAAAAGTGATGCGAGTTGGGAAAGGGACGGCCTATTACCCTGCTGAAATCCTTTTAGGCAATGGCATTCTTACCATGATGTATAATTATTATGCGATAGTCTGTACCAACCGGAGGCTCCTTTTCATAAACATCAATTCCAGAATCACTCGCCCCACTCATTTCTTCTCCCAGATGTCATACGAGGACATAAAAAAAATGAAACAAGGCCTTTTGCTTAACCATCTCATTCTGTATCGAACGAGTGGGAAACGCCGCATCTTCACATCAGTGAAGCGATATTTGCTAAAGGAACTAAAGGAATTTATCCCATTGAGGAAGGACACGGTCAGATCTGCAGGACATTCCACGGAGTCACTTGAGAACCTGTGCCCCTCTTGTTTTGTTCCGCTTCCAAAGGGGCTGATTGCCTGCCCTAAGTGTAAGGTTAATCTCAAAGAGCCCAGAAGAGCGTTTTTCAAATCCCTGGTGTTGCCGGGGTGGGGGGATATATATCTTGGGCATAGGGCCCTCGGAATCCTGGAATTGATAGGCTCTGTTATCGTATGGGTATTTGTGATATCTTTTTTAGGACAGGGTGGGGTAGGAAATCTGATTACGGCGGTCTTCCTCTTACTGATTTATAATGGTCATGACGGAATCCTTACTTATCATATGGGGAAAAAGGGCTATATGTTGGCGAGAGATTAACCGAGCACCTGGGTGTGAGAAGATGGAGCGTTGAATATGCTAAAGAAAAAAAACCGGTTAGGCCCTCAATTTTGGCTTGCATTGGGATCCCAAGGAAGGCTATAAGTCGATGGAAACCACCGGCAGCTGTTTTGCTGGCCTCATTTTCTAGATTTACACGATGTTGCGCATTAATCCTGGAGTTGTTCGATCCCTTGCAGCGCACAAGGGTTAGGAGCGCACATAACTGATGCGAGTGGAGAAAAATGGAAATTATGCATAAGTTGCCCAAGGTAAGAATCCTGCTCATCATGCTGCTTTTGCCGATTTGCACCAGCTGTTCCAGCCATATGTCTTTTCTCAAATCCGAGAATCAGCCACCCACAGAGGAGGTTGTCTCAGAAGAGGCGGTTTCCGTGCAATCTTCGGCAGCTTCGGGGGAAGAGATTGCTGCGCCGGCCAGGATCGAGGAAGAACGAGAAATCGCTGCTTCGATCAAAATCGAAGGGGAGCAAGAGATTGCTATCCTTGTCAAGGACGAAGGAGGAAGGGGAGAAGAAAAACCCTTACACCCATCTGAAGTCTCTGAAAATAACCCCTTACCGCCTGGTCCGCAGCCCCAGAAAAAATCGGACCAGGAGATGCTTGACTCTGCACTGGAGTTTTGCGAAACCGCCAATTACTTCTGGGAGCGGGGGGAGCTGGATAATGCGCTCAATGCCCTTGATCAATCTTATTCTCTCATATTGAAGGTCAATCCAGAAGATGGCGCGGAGATCTTGCAGCAAAGAGACGATTTGCGCTTCACCATATCCAAGCGGATTATAGAGGTTTACGCCTCCAGATTTACGGTGGCGAATGGGTATAAGAAGCCGATTCCCCTTGTGATGAACAGGTATGTGGAAAGGGCGCTATCTCTCTATAAGGGCAGGGATCGGCAATTCTTTATTGATGCCTATGTCCGCTCAGGGAGGTATCGTCCCGCTATTGTGAGCGCACTCAGGGATGCAGGGCTACCCGAAGAACTTTCATGGTTGCCCCTTATCGAAAGTGGGTTCAAGATAAGGGCCCTTTCACGGGCCAGAGCCCTCGGGTTATGGCAGTTTATTGCGTCAACGGGATACAAATTCGGTTTAACGAGAGATCAATGGGTGGACGAAAGGATGGATCCCGAAAAAGCCACCCAAGCTGCTATTGGCTACCTGAAAGAATTGCATCAAATCTTCGGGGACTGGGAAACCGTTCTTGCTGCTTACAATTGCGGGGAGGGGAGGGTATTGCGATGTATCCGGACGCAAAAGATCAATTATCTTGACAATTTCTGGGACCTTTACCCAAGACTTCCTGTAGAAACAGCCTGGTACGTCCCGAAGTTTATGGCTATGCTCCATATTCTGAGCGATCCCGAGGCCCACGGCTTTGACCTTCCTCCTGTGCAAGAGGAAATTGAAACTGAACAGGTTGCTTTTGACAAACAGGTTCATGTGAAAGCCGTTTCAAAACACCTTCAAGTGCCTTATGAGCTTTTGCGTGATCTGAATCCCGCATTACGGCATAGTTGTACCCCCAGCAGACCATATGCCCTTAAGGTGCCAAAAGGCAAAGGGGCGGTGCTTCTTTCCGAACTAGACGATATACCCGTCTATCGTCCCCCCGTGCCTGCCTATGTGGTGCACAGGGTTAGGAAGGGGGAGTGCTTGTCCCTTATTGCGCGGAGATATAGGACGAGTGTCAGAGCGATTATGGCGCTGAACGGGCTGAATAGCAGCAGCTATATAAAAGTGGGTTGGAGACTCAAGATCCCCACCAGAAGAACATACGCGTCCCTCAGGAAGACATCTTCCCCCGCTCCCAGTAGGCCACAGGTAAAAGGTAGAGCGATAGAATACGTGGTCCGGAAAGGGGATTCTCTCTGGAGGATTGCCAATCGATTTGCAACCACAACCGAAGCTATTCAGTCTTTGAACAACCTCAATACCACACGCCTGCATATAGGCCAGGTTCTTTTGATTCCTCAAGAGGCGACCAATTTGACAGGCATAAAAACCAGGCCTGATGCTGTGTGCCCTTCTGTTTCCGCTGCGTAGTACCATTCGGAATCGAGTAAGCTACCTCTGGTGCCAGGACATTTCTCGGTACCTATGCCTTGACCTTCATATGTTTCTAAACTATACTCATGCCGGTCAGACGTCCTCGTCTTTCACGATAGTCCTCAACTAAGGGTGCCATGAGCTATATACGCAAACCCCAATTTCTCCTAGAGAGAGGTGTGACACCTTGCACATAGTCGAGGCAGCACAAGGTGTTGTGTAATACTCCGATGACGACACAATTTTCTTTTCAAAGAGATATCTGGTTGGTTTTCTGTATCATATTCTTTGTTCTCTGCTGTCCAGATTGTGTTACGAGCGCAGAAAAATATTATTATTATCTGCATGTCAGCTCATTTCGCTTAGAGAAAAGCGCTAGCCAGGATGCTGCGAGACTCCAGGATAAGGGCTATGATGCGACCAAAAGACGTGAAAAGGTTGCCGATCTGGGTTATTGGTATCGTGTTTATGTAGGTCCCTTCTCCTCGCTGAAGGAGGCGAATTCAAAGAAAAAGGAGCTACAAAGAAGGAAGCTTGTTGGATACGTGGGAGTCCAAAAAAAGGAGGAATTGATCGGAAGGGAATTACCCAAGAAACCAGAACCACCGGCACCGCCCCCAGTTCCCAAAAAGCCTGCCGAATTGCCAATAATGCCTGAAGAAATAGTGGAAGCGTGGGAGCCACCTGTTCCAATTCCATCCGTGGAAGAGCGTGAGGTAGTCAAAAAGCCCCCTGCCGAGATTGCGGTAAAACCTCCTCGAGAAAAAATAGAATTTCCATGGAAGGGAGCTGGCAGAAACATGCCACGAGGCAACATTTCCTTGGGCTTGCGTCACACCTATCAGGAGACCGAAACCGAACTCACCAGACGTACAGGAATTACCTCTGACGGCACCACAACTACCAGTGAGGACGTTCCTCTTTCAGAGTCGGAAAAACAGGGATTCTACACAAAAATGCATATGGATTCCTTGGGCGTCAGATTTGGTTTGACCAAGTATCTGGAGGTTTTTGCCGAGATTGCCGGAACGTACCTAGAACTCTCTGATTTCGGTTTGGCCTATGGCGGGGGCTTACGTTTCAACCTTTTTGAGGTTAAACAAGGTGAACTCAGAGGATTTTACGGGGCGCTTCAGGGACAATACTTGGGCGGTGAGGTAAAGTATGATTACACCTCATCAGATGGTAACCAGTGGGAAAAAGAAGCCGACTGGCAGGAATTTTCTGCCAAAGGGGAAATCGGGTTGACCCGCTCTCGGTTCGCCGGTTATGTCGGAGCAGTCTATTTTCGTTATAGTGAAGACACCGAACGCCAATTACTTTACAACCTCCCCTCACCTCTCACTTCATTCGTGTTCCAAGATGAGCTAGAACAAGAGAGCGTTGGTGTGTATGGCGGTGTGGTCATTCGTTTTACCCCTGCCTTTCTCGTAGATATTGAGGGTCAAGCTGGAAGCCAACAAAGTATTTCCGGGGCACTCGAATATCATTTCTAAAGACCAACTAGCCGTCTACATAGAGCAAGATCCTAACATTTGTATCAAGTTTCTGTAATGCCACTAAGGTGCAAATGATAATTGGGATCGTAGAACGGTTGCGGTTGCGCAGCTCGAAACGGTTAACGGTTAACGTCATACGAAACCAGCAGCGCAACCGTACAACTTTAGACGAAACCAACATCGCTTTGCCTCAAAAAATGGAATATGGTTTTTCTCCACTCGTCGGTTTCAGGCAGAGCTTTGATAGAATAGAGCGGTACAGCACACCTGCTTGATTTGATCCCCATCGCCTTAGGAGATATCTTTCGCCTCTCTATCTTTGACTGTGTCTGTCAGGGTTAGTATGTAAGATATTGAAAAAAAGTAGAAAACATTTTCTCATATTTATGTAACTTTTTACCACGATGTTATTGAGAATTTCTACGATTCTGAGCTAACTATCCTAAATCTCGTAAGATTTTCCAATTGAGTAATTTTGCATGGTTTTTGCATATTTTAGAGTGTTACTCTTAATTACCGCGGACTACCAAACAGGAGCCTGAGCGGGGCAATGATGTCTGCCTTTAGTTGTACAAAGGCCTACACATTTTTCAATAACATAGTTGAAGTGTTTTGGACATGTTAAAGAGAAGGCGCTTTGATATAGACCGGCGTTCTGGAGCAGATAGGCGTAGGGTGCATAATCTTGATTACTTTTTTAGTGGAGGAATCGAGCGCAGAAGTTGGAAAGAGCGGAGGTCGGGGGGCGAGCGGAGAGCTGAGTGGATGAGAGTAGGTGAGTGGAGCAGCGTATTCGTGAGAGAATCAAAGCGAGGCGCTTGACGATTTAAGGGTTTTTCCTTAAGAAACCCTGTACAATGATCGATTTGAAGGGGTGGGGTCTTCAAAGGCCCTGCCTTTTTTACTTTTCCATGACCTTTCCTATTGCATCCAAGAGCTCGGCAGGGGTAAATGGTTTGGGAGCAAGGTAGACCTCGAAGCCCTCGGGCTCGAGAACGCGTCAGTAACTCTTGAGCACAGTCGGATCGTCATCAACTACCAATATCTTCATCTTTCCCACTTTGCTCCTCTACCGGAAGCCAGATAGTAAATGTACTCCCGCGGCCAACCTCACTTTGAACCCTGACGGTCCCCCCATGTCTCTGTACGATCCCGTACGAGACTGCGAGGCCAAGTCCGGTACCCTTGCCTACCTCTTTTGTGGTAAAAAAGGGTTCGAACAGCTTGTCAAGATCCTCCGGTGATATACCACAACCAGTATCGGTAACGGCAATCTCAACACCCTTTTTGCCAGTATCGCTTGCAGATAAGCTGATACCGGTAGATATCATGATATTGCCACCGTGTTCCATAGCATCAAGGGCGTTTATTATTAGATTTACTAATACACTTTGGAGCTGGTTCCGGTCCAGGGTAAGCATGGGTAAATCTTCCCCTGAGTTGAATTGTATACTCACGCCTTTTATAAGTGCCTGGTTTTCCATTGCTGAAATTACGGCGCGGATAAGCCGGTTTATCTCTGTTGGCTCTCGATCAAGGTCGGTTTGTCTGGAGAAATCGAGCAGTCCCTTAACAATGTTCTTAACCCGGACAGTGGACTCAGCTATTTTTTGAAGATGAGATAGATTCTTATCTCCTATATCTTTACTTCGGAGCAGGATGCGGGTAAATGTTAATACACCGGTGAGAGGGTTATTTATCTCGTGAGCAACACCTGCCGCAAGCCTTCCAATGCTGGCCTGTTTTTCAGACTGAAGGAGCCGGTTTTCCGCCTCTGCCCTCCTGTGTCTATCACGTTCCTCGAGAGATACCAGCATATCCTTAAACGTATTTTGTAACACACCTATTTCATCCTTTGATTGCGGTCCAATCTCCGGCGATAGATTGCCCTCGGATACCTGTTGGCTGGCTCTTATCAACCGGTGAACCGGGCTCATGATCTTGTGTGCCAGAACATATCCCAATCCTATGGCCAATGCCATACCAGCAAGCGTGATGAGTACCAAGATAGTAAGGGCCTTCCTCCGCATGTCAGCATACGTGGCCTCTAGCACCCCGACATAGAGCATTCCCACCCGTTCACCAAAGATATCCTCGATTGGTTCATAGGCGGTGATGTACCAGTCACTGACCACAAATGCACGGTCGGTCCACCGTTCACCCTTGTCGAGGACGCGCTCTTTAACCTCTTTTGAAACCCGTGTTCCAATGGCCCGCTTTCCATCAGGCGTGAGCACGTTTGTTGAAATGCGGAGGTCATTTTGAAAGATAGTTGCTGTCCCGATGCTGTGGCCCTTATAGATCTCCTGTTGAAATACCGTGTCCCGAACTGTGTCAACGATATCCTTGCTTCGGTTCAGGAGAACCCCGCCATAGATAATGCCAAGTATCTTGCCCTCTTCAAGCACCGGTATTGCTGCACAAAGTGCCATTCCGGAGGTTTCCATTTTTTCAGCTCTCGGGGCTGCTCTCGGTGTGGCAAGCAGGCGGATTCTGGCACGATACGCGAGTTCTGGATCTTCGGCGGCAAGCATCTCCGTGCTCAGGATCATGGTCCCTGCAACGATACCCGGGCCTTCCAGTGCCAGGCTTGCTAAGGGATTCACGGGCTGAGGCGCATCATGGGATAAAGGATTGGCTCCGATCCGGCACAGCAGTTTATCGTCGCTTGTTGTTACACCGGCAAAATCCAGATTGGCGTGCAGGGCCACACGCCTTATCCTGTTGAAGAGCTCCTGAGAGTCCTGTCTCTTGAGTTTTGAACGGAAACCGAGTCCAAGGGTGGTAATACTGAGGGCTGTTTTCACGTTCTCGATGCGGTTTTGATATATTTCGCTTGCGGCATTGAGGTCCAATCTAACGCGGTTTGTTGCCTCACTGAGCACGGCCTTGTAAAGGAGTTGTCCACCAATGAACAGAGAAACACCACCAACCAGAAGGGAAACCCCCAAAAAACTTGCTATAAGCTTAGATCTGGTTGAGTAAAACATATTTCAGTGTCTAAAGCACGCTAAAGTAAATTGAATTACTCGTTGAGCGTTTAATCTGTTGAAGTGGTAAGCATGTAACCATTCGACCAATCAACTACTCAGCAAATTTCTAATTCCTCAATTCCTCAATCCCTAAATATCTGATCTAGGACTTACTCTGGACTTTCAGAAAAATAAGCATCCGTCTTTGGGGCCGTGTGAGGCGCCCGATCTGATCCTCTATCCAGCGAACGTCGCCGGTCACGATGGCAAGTTTCTCAGGTCTGGTCAGATCATATTCATCCAGGGCATCTGGTCCATTTTCGAGAAGGTTTGTGAAGAATTCATCATCGGATTCGGCTCGCTCCAGAACCTTGGCCATCTCCTCTTTGTGAATCAATGTCTGTTCCTCAGCCTCTGGGGTCGCACCAAGTGCTCGGGCCACTGCCCCGAGAAGTTCTTCGGGCTCAAAGGGTTTTTCTATATACTCTGCTGCCCCCAGTTTCATGGCCTGTATCGCTGACTGGACTGACGCATAACCGGTGATGATGATCACCGGAAGGGATGATTTGACCCTCTTAATGTCCCTCAGAACCCGCATACCTCCAATGTCTGGCATACGGATGTCGGTCAGGACAATGTCGTATGGTCTCTCAATGGCCCAGTCAAGTCCCTCCCGGCCACTCAGCGAAACATCTACCTCGTAGTTCTCATCGCTAAGTAATGCACTAACACTATCTAACACGATCTGTTCGTCATCAATTACGAGGGCTTTCTTTTTTTCCATGGCGTTCCTCCTTTTCAATGACCTGGCGGACTATTTTGATGAGCTCGTCAGGTTCAAATGGTTTGGCAATAAAGGTTGCGGCTCCCATCCTAATAGCTTCTTGAATGGTCTCTGTTGTGTAGTAACCGCTCATGACTATAATAGGTATATCTGGCCATTGTTCCTTGATCTTTCTCATAAGGTACATACCATCTTTTTTGGGCATCTTCACATCTATAAGCAAGAGATCGAAATCGTTATTTTTCATTGCCCCCAAAGCTTTATCTGCACTGGGGACAAGCAGTGCCTCAAAGCCCTCGAGCTCGAATACCGCCTGGCAGCTCTCAAGGACTATATCTTCGTCATCTACAACGAGTATTCTCATGATATTCACCTCCAAGACAATCGATCCTAACACACGTAGGCAACAGTGAAACCCGAGGGGTTAAGCTCTTTAGCTATTGGCTCAGAATCTTCGCTCTGTATTCGTGAAACGATCATATATTCCCCATCAACAGGTTTCAGAAAGGTAATCAAACGCAACAAGACCATTTTTTTCTTATCAACGATTGCCATATCTTTTGCATATTACCAAATTTCTTATTCCATTGGGGTCCATACAAGCACCCCGGGCATTAAACCATAATACTATTCGCCACCCTTGTTAATAGACAAATCCGTCCCGTTTTTTCAGTGCATCATATTTTTGAGCAACAAATAAGGTGCCGAGGTCAAAGATACCTATTGTTTTATTAAGAGCCTCTATTGCCTGCAGATGATCCATAGGCGTGAGAAAGAGTGCCTGGGAATCAGCGTAAAGCCACATATGCTTTCTCATCATAAAAAGGGCATATATAGCCTCAGGACAGGGAATGCCTTCATTATACCTGTCTTCAGCATACTGCGCAAAATACTCATATAAATCTCTGCTCGGTCTTTTGCTAAAATACACCCGGCTCAAATTCTCATAGAAGTTCACAGCCTGAAGGACACACTCTTCCTGTGGTATTATATGGTATGACGGTGTTCTGCTATTTGTCCTTATATCTTTGCACCACTGTTCGGAAATTTCTTGTGCATGGGTTTCGGTGATTTCAATCAACTTGTCTGCAAATACTTTCATAATATTACTCCCGCAGGCTTCTCTGCCTCTGCCCTCGTTTGCGGCGTATTTTTTCAGCCACCTTTAACCTGACCAATGACCGACGAAGTGCAGCCTCAGCTGCAGCGCTGTCAGTCTCCGGTGACGGGGCTTCCATGATTTCTCCTGCCCGCCGTTTGGCCTCTTCTGCGCGAGCTAGATCTATTTCCTCAGCACGTTCACAGGCATCAGCCAAGACGATCACCTTATCGGGGCGGACTTCAAGAAACCCGCCGCTCACTGCCATATAGGTCTCTTCATTTTCCTTTTTGATAATCAACTCTCCGGGCTGAAGCATAGTCATCAAGGGGGCGTGGTGGGGAAGAATGCCCAGCTGCCCCTCCAGTCCCCACGCGATCACCATGTCCACATCATCGGAGTAAACCATTCTTTCTGCAGTAACCAGCTCCAGCCTAAACGTAGCCATTATACCTCACTCATCTGTTTAGCCTTTTCCACTGCCTCATCAATGGTGCCTACCATATAGAAGGCGGCTTCAGGAAGCTCATCGTGCTTCCCTTCTAGAATCTCTTTAAAACCACGCACTGTTTCCTTGACAGGCACATATTTGCCTGGGATTCCAGTGAATTGCTCAGCCACATGAAAGGGCTGGGAACAGAACCTTTGAATACGCCGTGCCCTATTCACTGTGAGCTTATCCTCATCACTTAATTCCTCCATACCCAGGATGGCAATTATGTCTTGCAATTCTTTATATCGCTGCAATGTCCTCTGTACGCCTCGCGCCACCTCATAGTGCTCTTCACCAACAATAGCAGGGTCAAGTATTCGAGACGTAGAGGTCAAGGGATCAACAGCAGGATAGATTCCTAATTCAGCAATGGACCGCTCCAGGGCAACAACGGCATCGAGGTGGCCATAGGTAGCTACTATGCCAGGGTCAGTATAATCGTCAGCTGGCACATAGATAGCCTGGAAGGAGGTAATTGATCCCTTTTTTGTAGTGGTGATTCTTTCCTCCAACTCACCAACATCGGTTCCCAAGGTTGGTTGATAGCCTACTGCCGAGGGCATGCGTCCCAGCAGGGCAGATAGCTCCATATTCGCTAGAACATACCGATATATGTTATCTATAAACAGAAGAACATCTTGCCCCTCCTCATCCCGGAAATACTCTGCCATGGTCACGCCGGTTAACCCGATACGTGAACGAACACCTGGGCTCTCATTCATCTGCCCAAAAACGAGCACTGTCCGTTCCAAAACCCCGGACTCCTGCATTTCCAGCCACAGGTCATTCCCCTCGCGGGACCGTTCACCAACGCCTGTGAAAACAGAGAAACCACCATGCTCGGTGGCGATATTACGTATGAGCTCGGTGATGACCACTGTCTTGCCCACACCGGCTCCGCCATATGCCCCGACTTTCCCTCCTCTGGTAAAGGGGGTTACCAGATCCATTATCTTAAGACCTGTCTCTAACATCTGGGGCGTCGTCTCCTGTTCCTCCAAAGAAGGCGGCGCACGATGAATAGGATAACGCAGATCAGTCTTTACCTCACCAAGATTATCTAATGGCTCACCAAAGACATTGAAGAGCCTTCCCAATGTTTCCTTCCCCACAGGCACCATTATGGGAGTTCCCATATCCACAGCCTCTGCACCCCTCTGAAGTCCCTCAGTAGCAGCTAAGGCAACACCTCGCACCCAGTTGTTGCCGATATGCTGTTGAGCTTCAACAATAATCTGGGTGCCATCCTGAGATATCACAATCCCATTATTTATCGCTGGTAGCTCACCAGGTGGGAATTCCATATCGATCACTGTGCCAATAACTTGAACTACCGTCCCTTTTGCCACCTATTACCTCCTTATCTGGTCAAAGCTTCAGCCCCTCCGCAAATGTCACAAATTTCATTAGTAATAGTCTCCTGCCGAGCTTTATTTAACGTTAGGGTCAGATCCTCAATGACATCACGAGCATTATCACTCGCACTGCGCATAGCCACCATCCGTGCTGATTGCTCACTGGCAATAAGCTCCAGTATAGCGTGGTATACCTGCATCTCCACGAATCTGGGCAATAGCGCATTCAAAACTACGCTGGGCTTGGGCTCGTAAATATACTCCCCTCTCTGTGCCGGAGGCAATTCCACTGGTTCAACAGGAAGCAGGACTTCCATTGTAGGACGTTGCACCATGGTGGTGACAAAACGAGGATAAGCGAGGTATACGAGATCAGTTTCCCCTTTGCTGTAGTCATCGATAACAACCCGAGAGATAGGTAGAGTTTCCTGTAATGTAGGTCTATCCTTCATTCCAGTAAACTCTGCACGAATATTTTGCCCCGTACGAAGCATAAATGTTCGCCCCTTGCGCCCTATAGTGATAAGGGTGACAGGCACGCTTTGCTCCAGAAGAAACCCGGCCACAAGACGATTCAAGTTCGCATTCAAACCTCCACAGAGCCCACGGTCGGTGGTAAAATGAATTATGCCAATTTTTTTTGCCTCTCGCGTTTCGAGCAATGGATGAGCCTCTCCACCAACTTGGGGATGGGCAGCTAGATCAGCAATGACCTGGCATATCTTCTCAGCATAAGGGCGCCCTGCCTGCGCCTGATCCTGAGCCCGCTTCATCTTGGCAGTCGCAATCATCTCCATCGCTTTGCAGATCTTGGCGGTGTTCTCAACACTCTGTATGCGCCGACGAAGAATTCTCGTGCTAATCATATATTACCCTAACCAGGATAAACCGAATCCCTAAATCTTCTGGCCAGAAAAGCTTTTCCGGGAGAAAAAATCGTGACCATTTTGCGCGCAATTCCATTTGTAAGGTACTAATAGGTTGTACCTGTATTAAATTCTGACACGGCCTTCCGCAACGCATCCTCAGTGTCAGGCTTTATCTCTTTATCCTCATTTATTTTTTTCTCTATGTCAGGGTGACTGGTTTTCATAAACCTATGAAAGTTCTCCTCATAGGATATGACCTTATCTACAGGCACGTCATCAACAAAGCCTTTCGTTACCGCATAGAGAATAGCTACCTGTTCTCCCAGAGACATGGGTGAGTATTGGGGTTGCTTCAATACTTCGGTGATACGCCGGCCTCGCTCTAACTGGTCCCTGGTAGCCTTGTCTAAATCTGCAGCGCCAAACTGAGCAAAGGCTTGAAGCTCACGAAACTGAGCGAGCTCTAACCGTAATGTGCCAGCTACCTGCCTCATGGCTTTTCTTTGTGCAGAACCACCCACTCGAGATACGGACAATCCTACATTCGCTGCCGGGCGGATGCCAGCATTGAATAAGTCAGGCTCCAGATAGATCTGTCCATCGGTAATTGAGATCACGTTTGTGGGTATGTAAGCCGACATATCCCCTGCTTGCGTTTCAATAATGGGTAAGGCGGTAAGTGACCCTCCGCCGAGTTCAGAAGACAACTTCGCTGCCCTTTCCAAAAGTCGGCTGTGCAAGTAGAAGACATCTCCGGGATATGCCTCCCTGCCCGGTGGACGGCGGAGCAGCAGGGAAAGCTGGCGATATGCCCAGGCATGCTTGTAAAGGTCATCATACACAACCAAAACATCCCTTCCGTGTTCCATAAACTCCTCACCCATAGCGCAGCCAGCATAGGGTGCAATGTACTGCAAGGGTGCTGGATCAGAGGCACCGGCAGCCACCACAATGGTGTGGTCCATTGCGTCGTATTTTTCCAAGGTAGCGACTACCTGGGCAACCTTGGATGTCTTTTGCCCAACAGCCACATAAATGCAGACAACATCCTCGCCTTTCTGAGCAATTATGGCATCAATAGCAATAGCTGACTTACCAGTAAAGCGGTCTCCAATGATGAGCTCACGCTGACCACGCCCGATGGGAATCATGCTATCAATAGCCTTGATGCCTGTCATTATGGGGGTATTTACTGGCTCCCGCATGGTAACACCTGGGGCCACCCTCTCAATAGGCCGTGTTTTTTCTGCTTTGATCGGTCCCTTGCCATCAAGAGGGTGTCCTAAAGGATCAAGCACCCTTCCGATAAGGATATCGCCCACTGGAATTTCGACTACCCTTCCGGTCGCACGGACCTCGTCACCTTCCTTGATGCGCTCACATTCGCCCAGGATGACGGCACCAACATTATCTTCTTCAAGATTGAGAGCCAACCCCATAATGTCATGGGGAAATTGCAGCAGTTCGTTGTATTTCGCAGCGCTCAGTCCATGAACCCGGGCGATGCCATCGCCAACCTCCACCACGGTGCCCACGTTGGCCGTAGTTACCGCAACGCCGAAATGTTCAATCTCTTCTTTGATTATTGAAACGATATCCTGCTCTCGCGCTGCCATCTGTGCCTCCTATCTGCTCCTATCAGCGCAATACTTCGTTGCCTATTACCTGCCAGCTCCGATCAGACTTTTCCTCAATGATTCTAATGTATTGTGTATACTCCCATCGATAAGCATATCACCGATTCTGGCCCTAAATCCCCCGATTATGGATGGGTCAGTCTGGGCATCAATGATGATCTTGTGCCCAACCATTTCACCCAATCGACTAGCAAGTCTCGCCTTATCCTCATCATCCAAGGGTAGAGCAGTAGCGACCTCAGCATGTTCGACACCGTGATGAGCATCCAACAATCGCTCATACTGCCGAAAGACATTTCCAATAATTTTCAATCTGCCCCTGCTCATAAGAAGACAGGCTAAATTGAGAACCAAAGGAATTACCTTCCCGAGTCGCTTTTCCAGAAGGGTTTTTTTGGTATTAAAAGGCAGTTTAGGATTTTCCAGTAAACTCATAAGCCTCATATCTGTTGCGATACGAGTAAGTTTTCTCAAGTCCGCCTGCCAGTTCTCCAGTTCACCTTTCTCCAATGCCAACTCAAAGGCCGCTTGCGCATATCGTTTACCAGGATTTACTCGGGGCATTTTTTGACTCTAATTTCTCCTGAGGGTAGCGCTTTCCTCGAGCGTCTTTTCAATAAGCCGACGATGTTTCGCTTTATTCAAGGTTTCACTGATTACTCTCTCAGCAGCCAGGATAGCTGTATCAACAAACTCCTTACGCAACTCATCAACAATCTTATCCCGCTCTCGCTCCAGCTCTGCTCGAGTCCTCTCAACAATGGCCTGGGCCTCCTTTCGAGCTTCTTGTTTCGCTTCTTCTTTAACACTCTCTCCTGCTTGTGCTGCCTTCCCAATGATTGATTGCCCTTCATCGCGTGCTTTGCTGATCTGCTTTTCTACTTCCACTTGAGCATGCTCATATTCACGTTTTGTGGCTTCAGCTTGATCCATGCTCTGTTTTATCCTAC
The DNA here is from genome assembly GCA_030603345.1 of Pseudomonadota bacterium. Lineage (GTDB taxonomy): Bacteria > Desulfobacterota > DSM-4660 > Desulfatiglandales > B25-G16 > JADFWK01. The sequence continues at coordinate 9,739 of JAUVXZ010000010.1, read as the reverse complement.
TTGACCGCTCATCCAGCATTTTGCGAATCGGTTTATACCCAAAGAAGGTGAGCAGCCCAAGCAAGATGAGAAAGTTGATCAGTTGGCCGATAAAGCTCGGCAGTGTTAACCCCAAGAAACCTTCCATAGAGTTATCCTTTCTCCCTTTCCACCATTAAGCCATTATGCTACGAAGATAAGCAAAATAGCTACCACCAAGGCGTAAATCGCCACTGCTTCAGCAAAGGCAATGGCTAAAATCATGTTTGTCATTATGGGCCCTCTGGCCTCAGGATTGCGTCCCAATGCATTCATGGCACCCATACCGAGGATGCCGATGCCAATGCCTGGGCCAAGAGCACCCAAACCGATTGCAAGTCCTGCACCTATAAGCTTCGCTACATCTGCCCAGATTTCCATTAGTTCAACCTCCTTTTTTGTATATTACCTCAAGACAAAACGCTATTTTTGGTTTCTCCCCAACCGAGGCAAATCCATCCTCATTCTTCTTCCATAACTGCGGCGCAAGCAAACCCCAAAGTTAAGCCGCCAAATATCATGGCTTGAACAAAGCCAAAGAATGCTTCCATGCCATAAAATATTGTAGGAAGGACCCAAGGAACAAGGAAGAGCATTATCATGACCAGTATCATCCCTGCCGTCATATTGCCAAAAAGACGGAAGGTAAAGCTCATCATGCGGATTAGGTGACTGAGTATTTCTAGCAGGCCAGCAAAAATGGCTACTACACCATTCAATAAACCACCTGCTCCAGCCTTGATGTTACCCGTAAATATCAGTTTAACTGCTTGCCAAAGAGGACCAAAGTGAAAGAAGGTCTTTAGATAGGAAATCCCTTTGGCCTTGAATCCCCAATACTCAACAAAGCAGAAAGATACCACGGCAAGTGCTGCAGGGATGTTGAGATCAGTATTGGCACTGCGGAGCAAGGGTTCTCCATGTATACTAATGGTCTCAAAGCCGGGTATAAGGCTGACCCAGGCATTGGCGACAACAAAGAGAAAGATGGTAGTGCAAACAGGAAAAAACCATCTCCCATGTTTCTCCCCTGCCGGGTCTTCAATAAAGTTTGCTGCTGCTTCAACTATCAGCTCTAGAAAATTTTGCAATCCAGTGGGGACAAGTTTCATGTTACGGGTGCCTATGAAAAACAAACCAAACAGCACCGCAGTGCTGATCCATGCGGTAATCATGGTATTTGTTATAGGAAGACTATGAAAAGGCCTTTCAGGGGCCGGGTGATACCTGGGGGCATCAACATCAAGGAAACTCACCGGTTCAGAGCCAACTATACCACTGCCCACCTTACTGCCGATAAAGCTGACAATAATCATAGCGAAAAGAGCAATGCCAAGCACCACTATTTTTAAAAGGCTCCCTCTGTGCTTTTTTCCGGTCATTATTCCTCCTCTTTATCCTTTTTCTGCTTTGAATTTAACAAAGCTGTACTCTTCGTTATCGGTGGGCGAACCTGCTCTTTTTTTTCTTCTCTCTTGGCCTCCTGTAGAAACGGGCGCACCATACGGTAAACTCCATACACCATTATTACCGTACCAATGCCAAGACCAATGAGGGTGTACACAGGGAATTCGTGAGACCCTCTCCTGTCGATCCAAAAGCCTATTCCTGTTGGTATCAAAAGGCTCAAAGGTACATAGAAACCAACAGTCAGCAACTGCAATGCTGCCGACCAGTTTTTCACTCAACCTCCTGTTACAATCTGCTAAGATGGTTAAAAGGTCACAAGCTTATCCTCTTTTATTACCAGCGGACTTCTGATCTTATGGGCTTCCATTATCTTTGTGGCATCGTGAAGTGAGGTTTTCTCATCAGCGGCTACCACATTGGTACTCATAAAATCTTTTATTCTCATTTTTTCCCAAGGCTTACTGAAATACAGCAAGCTCCGTAAGCATTTAGTTTATTTGCCATTTGTCAATTTGTCTTCCATTCTACTTATTGGAAGGGAAAAAACAGGACTTAGAAATATAACCTTTCTCAATTCATCCCTTTTGTTTATCCATAGGAAGGTTGCTCTTTTCCTCTGAATGCAGAAAGAAGTTCAGCATACGTTTTGAGCAATCGTTCGCCCATAAATCCCGACATACGTTTGAAGAATACTAGCCCACTGGCTGGATATTTCTCTAGTAGCTTATTTGCCTTGTCTTTTTCGATTTTGATCAATTTACTTGGGCGTTTGCATTCTGCAGTAGACGAGTAGGAGTCAAGATCAATTAAGCTGAACCAGCCAAAAGAATCCCCTGGGCTTATATCAAAGATCATATGTCCCTCCTCTCCAATGGTCAATGTTACGTCCCCTTCCTCAAGGAGGTAAAAGTTGTGCGCGGGCTGACCCTGTTTGAACACAATATCGCCCTGATCATAGGATTCCCTGACCAATATTTTAACCAATTCGTCCATAAATTCTTGGCTCATTCCTTTGAAAAAATCCATCTCTTTAATATTCATGACTACTCCTTTCTATTTGAAGATTGAAAGATTGTTAATTTGCCCTTTTTCACCTTAACACATGAATGTTTCTGCAATAATAGCTTGACGTAGAAATTAGCCACCTGTGAGTCACCTCTTCAGCTTTAGTTATGATTATAGTCCCAACCCATCTGAATATGTTTTTGAATATGCTCTATATTATTTGCAAAAAGGTTTTGTGCTGCTTTAATCTTAAATTAATCTTGCTAAGTGCGACACCAAGAAAACCCTCTTTCTTAGATAAGACACAACTTCTTACCTATACCTTTCCCCTGACAACCTCACCCTCTATTTACCTCAAAGAAGGTTTCATCACCCGCCTTGTGAGCGTTCGAGCTTTTTCTTGCAGGGGATTATGAATACAGGGAATGGGCTATGCCGGAGGACCTTTTCAGCAACACTTCCGAAAAAGACATGTTCAATTCCTGTTCCACCGTGCGTACCCATAACAACAATATCTACCTTCTCCTGCTTTGCAAATTTGATTATTTCATCGTCTTCCCTACCAGATTTGGTAACGATTTCAAATCTAACCCCATCCTCTATCTTTTTTACATAGCGCTCCTCATATTTATTCTCCAGATCTTCTTCAATGGCTTTTTGTATCTTTTCTAGGTCCTCTGTTGTCACGAAGCTCTCTGCATATGCCTGATTGGTATTATAAGGTATCACATGTAAAATATAGAGGACACCCTGATCTCTTTTGGCAATACCATAGGCAAACTCAAAGGCATAATCTGCATTTTCTGAAAAATCGGTACAGAATAGTACCTTTTCGTATTTTGGATATTCTCTCATTTTTGTCCTCTTTTCGTTATATTACTTTGGTTTAAATGCAAGTCATTTGGAATAATTATTATATTTATATAGGATCAAAAGGGGGTACACCTATAGATTATGATTATTGTAATCATTATTTTCTGCTTTAAAATTTATCGCTTTAAAGCGGCAGGTTCAATCAGGTGATTTACTCAAAAGCAAAAAAACCACCCCCATTTAAGGATGGGGGTGGTTTTGGTTTGTCCTTATTCCCTATCTGCAGTAGGGTGAAGTACCTAGACAGCTATCCCTTGACCTTTCTACCTTACTCACCTATAATAACACGGTATGAAGGTGCATTTTTCTCGAGACCAGCACTGAATCGAGGATTTTTTGAGCTGAAACCCAGAACCCCATTTCCAGCGCAGAGAAGTGGGGTTTTGCTTTGGGACAGAAAGTCAGATTCGGGCAACTGATGGATATGGCTAGACATTTTGAAATTTAGTCATTTGGCATTGACTTGAACTTTGACATTGGGCATTTGATATTTTTCTTTGTGAAAAATGCGATGTTTCCAAGGAAACGCCCTACTAGTTACATCCCTTCAAAAATACGTGATGTCGATGCATAATATCATGGGAAAATAACGGAGAAAGGGATTTACCAAATATGATGCCCAGGAACGTCTCCATAAAGCCTTTCCTGCTCTATTTTGCAGCGGTAGCCGTTTTAATTATTCTTGCCTACCGAGGCATAGATCATTCCCTGGATAAGATTGAAAAACGTGGGTACGTGACACTCATAACGACCAATGGCCCCACAACCTACTATCTGTACCGAGAAGAGGAGATGGGGTTTGAGTATGATCTAGCCGAAGCATTCGCTGACTACCTGGGAGTAGAGCTAAAGGTGTTGGTAGCAGAATGGGACGAAATGATCCTTTTGCTCAGACAGGGTAAAGGTGATTTTGTCGGGGCAGGCTTAACCACTACGGATGAGAGTAAAAGAATAATCGAGTTTTCAGAACCCCACTTTACGGTCCACCACAATATTATCATCCACAAAAATGACCGAGAAATAACTGACCTAAATGATCTGGATGGCGAAGTAATCCACATACGGCATAGAAGTTCTTGCGAGGAAAGTCTGAAAGAGCTTGTTGAGCAGGGTTATGATTTAGAGATCAAGCTTCATGACAATGTGCCAACGGAAGAATTGATCAGCCTGATTGCAAGCAGAAAAATTAGGGTAACTGTTGCAGATTCAAATATCGCCCTGCTGAGCAGAAGATATCACCCTGACATTAGAATACCTTTTACCCTCGACAAGAAAAAGTATCTTGGATGGGCAGTACGAAAAGGAAACAGAAAGCTCCTGAGTGCTATTAATAGATTTTTGGATGAGATAGAGGAAAATGGAATATATGCAAAAATATATGAAAAATACTATTCTGACATCGAGATATTTGACTACGTCGATATCAAAAAATTCCACCAAAGAATCCAGACGAGGCTTCCAAGATTTCAAGCAATAATAGAGAAGGCTGCGGAAAAGTACAACTTTGACTGGCGTTTGATAGCAGCAATAGCATACCAGGAGTCGCATTTCAGGCCCAGGGCCCGAAGCTACACCGGAGTAAGAGGACTTATGCAGCTGACTCTTAAGACGGCCCGTGACATGGGCATCAAAAACAGACTGGACCCCAAGCAGAGCATTTACGGGGGGGTAAAGTACCTCAAGCGTATATATAGCCGGTATGATGATATCCAAGGATGGGATAGGATGTTGATAACGCTTGCAAGCTACAATGTTGGGCCAGGACATATTTCAGATGCAAGACAACTCGCTCGCGAAAAAGGGCTTGATCCCAACAAATGGTCATCATTAACTGAGGTGCTGCCGCTCCTTTCGTACAGGAAATACTACAAACAGACTCGGCACGGCTACTGCCGTGGCAGTGAGCCTGTAGAGTATGTGAAAAGAATACTGATTTACTATGATATCCTAAGAATGCAGGCTATAAGCATAGAAGCCAAGGGTGCCTAAAGGTTTTACCATACCTCACTTCTACCCATATTTTCAGTGAAGAAGAGGCGACGTGTCAGAACACACCCTCCTTGTTGGCCACTCCGGTTGCATATCCCTTGACCTTCAGGCGATCATTGCCTATACTCAGGTCGTGAACAAATGCATTCCCTTTTGTATGGTCCTTAACTGAGGGTGCTATGAGCTTGAATTCGTGAATCCCATTTCTCGTTCGGAGAGGTGGGATTTTGTTTTTTCTCCATCGCAATTACAGACATAATAACCAAGAATTCTTCATCAAAACACAAGGAATTCAATAAGAACGGGAGAGCACGAGCAGGTTTAAAGAAAGATGATCTTTTGATGGGGGGCCATGATGATTAGTAAGATCATCTCTGGTGGTCAAACCGGTGCTGACCAAGCCGCTCTTGATATTGCTATTAAATTTGGTATTCCCCATGGTGGTTGGATAGCAAGGGGAAGGAAAACTGAAAATGGGAGGCTGCCAGATAAATATCAATTACAGGAGATGGCAACTTCCAGTGATGCCAAACACGCTGAACAGAACGTAGTAGATTCGGATGGTACCCTTATTATCTCGCACGGAAAGCTCACGGGCGGCTCTGAGTATACTCGAAAAATGGCCATGCACCATGGGCGCCCATGGCTCCACATAGACCTGAAGAGGACTGTTGCTTTTCAGGCTGCCCGGCGGATTAGGTCGTGGATCAAAAGCGCCAAGATTGAGATTCTGAACGTTGCAGGCCCGAGGGCGAGCAAGGATTCAGAGATATACCAGGACACGGCAGACATCTTGGAAATAGCCTTCTACATTGATTTTATCGATATCAGTATGCCTCCTCCTTTCTCTGTTCCCATCCGTACCAGGGCAAGGATGGAGAACACTCATTTTCCCCGAACTGTGGATCAAGCCGTTACCAGACTCATGTTTGATTTGTCATTGCGGGATAAGACAAAGATGGCTAAACTGAAAGACCAGGAGTCGGTGGCCCTCTACTTCTCTCTGGGTGAGTACATCCGAAATGCCTTCGGGTTATGGAGCGGAAACAAAGAATTGATGGAGTCGTGCTGTTCCCTGTCAGGTATAGCTGATCTTCAGGAAGATGATGCTTCGGCCTTTATCATAGGGGAATTACTGAAAAAACTGCGTGAAACCTACACGTTGAGAGTTGTCAAGTAGGTGCCTTGGTCTGCCTGCATATACCTCCTGAGGCGTCAGTGACAGGAAGAAACATGCGTAACGAGGAGGATGGTATGAAGGATGAGGACAACAACATTTGCGAGTTATGCCATAATGTGACCAACAGCTTTAGAAAGTGCGAAAACTGCGGTTGGATCCGCTGTGATGATTGTCTTGCTGTGGCAGATGAGGTTGTAAAAGAAACGATCCATAGCTCTGTCTGTCCAAATTGTGGGAGTGATAAAATCGCTGTATACGGTCACGGTAAGAAAGCACCTCGATAGAAATGATAAGAATTACTTACTCTCTATGAGTCTCAAGCTTCGTTAAGACTGGCATCCCTTAGTCCCTTAAGAATAAGATTCGTGCTTTTTCTGGCGGAAAATATTTTCATATTAAGAACGCTCCATGAAAATCAGAATGTTGAATTCGAAATCCGAAAAAATTTTCAATTTTCAAAATTCAAATGACCAAAACTGAATATGCAACTAGGGATATCACAAGTGACCTAAATTTTGTGTTTTGAACATTCGAGCATTATTATTTTGGATTTGTTTCGTGTTTCGAATTTCGTGCTTCGGCCTGCCCTGGCGCGACTGCTTTTTAAACCTGAAAGGTATTACGGTAAAACTACCAAGACGCTATCAAAGAATTTAATCATTGGTAATCCAGGTCTGGGCCAGGGAATTCCGGTTTATCCGGGTTAGGGGGATTAATCGATTTATGACAACTCAACAAAGAACTATTTACGATCATTTTTCTAGAATCGCCTCTTTTTATAGACATATAAGAACAACAGATGCACAACCAATCCGCTATATTGGCAAAAAGCTAAAAGGCTCAAAGGCAATAAGAGCGGCTGATATCGGATGTGGTACTGGGCGGTATGATTTATTACTTTTTAGATATTTAGATAACCTCCATTTGACGTGTATCGACATCAATGAATCAATGTTAAAACAGACCTCGGCCTTTTTAAAAGGCCATGGGATACACAGGTTTATCACTGTGAAGGCACAAGCCCATGACCTACCCTTAAGAGACAACGTGATGGACTGTGCCTTTTCTTTTAATGCCGTTCATCATTTTGATTTTCACAGGTTCATTGAAAAGGTGGCTGGGGTAACCAGAGAAGGTGGATTTGTTTTTATTTATACTCGCCTTCAAAGTCAGAATGCGAGAAATATCTGGGGAAGACACTTTCCTCTGTTTATAGAAAAAGAAAAACGCCTTTATGAATTAGACGACATTACTGAAGCTGTAGATTCAACAAGATGCTCAAACATAGAAGACATTAAAAAATTCAAGTTCAAGAGAAAGGCTACTTTGGATCAGCTTTTGGATAGGGTAAGGAAAAAACACTATTCGACCTTTTCTCTGTATAGTGATCACGAGCTAAGAGATTGCCTTAAGGAGTTTAAGAAAAAGATTGTTCATCATTTTACAGACCCTGACTGCATTGAGTGGTTTGATGAGAACATTTTGATCGCACTGAGGCTCAGGCCAAAGACCATTTGACCAAACTAGTGTCTTGTACCATACTATATATTTGTAGAACTATCCTTGAGAGAGGCATGGGCTGTTCTTGAAAGGCGATATCTCAAAAAAGATTCCACTGAACTCTGCCGTGTTATTATCTTTGGGGTTTCACGCCCCAAAAATAAAAATCTTGAGATAATGCTTTTTGAAACCTCAAGGATAATAACACATCCTGTTGAGCCTATAGATATCGCCTTGAGGGAATAGGACATGCCTCATGAAAAAGCTCGGTCACTAATTCCCAAATTTATGGTACGAGACACTAGCAAACAGCTAACCTGCTGGGCCACTACATGGTCATCACATACTCCTTGACCTCCATGTCTACCTAACCTATACTCTTACCGGTGCAAAAGAGCTATCTTGTCGAGGATAACCCTTAGCTGAAGGTGCCATGACCTGAGGTCTAAAGCCCCACTTCTCATTTCTAGGAGTGGGGTTTTGATTTTATGGAAGCCTGAGTCTTTTGACTCTTATGAGCCATTTCCAAACAGAAAGGATAGAAGCAATGACACGAGATGCGAAAACCATGAGAGCACAGAACCTCCTTCTGGTTGGCCTATTTATGCTTATTACCGTCTTTGCAGCATTCCACGAAGGGTATCTTCCCTTGCTGAGTGCCGCCTTTTGGATCTCGCTCATTGCTGGTTTTGCAATATGTGTATGGCTTGCCTTGAGCGTGTCAACGCGACGTCTCCTCGCCCTCTTGCTTGGGATATTCATCATTGAATATGTTAAAGAGACTATCGGAATGAGGTCGAGAATATGGAGTTATCATGGTGTTGAGGGCCATTACACTTTTGTTGTCTGGACGTGGGTATTGGCAGGCCTGATAGTATATACCCTTTCAACTCGGGTAGTGATAAGGCTGATCCGAAAGCTAAAATACCCTTTGCCCAGATGGTTAAACCCGGTAATCCTGGCGCTTATCGGTTCACTCATCCCCTTAACCCTGGGGGACTACTGGGGTGGGGCAGGGGTTTTATTCTGGTCATTTTATGCTGTACTCTTCATAGCAGGCATCTCAGTATCCACCAGGATGGATTTTCCTGTTTTCGCCGGTATTGTTATTACAGCCTGGATTATTAGCAACCCCAGTGAGTATGTAGGGTCTGTAGCCAGCAGGGCATGGACCTTTACCCATAACCCTGATTATCCCCCATTCTTCCTGCTTTTTGGCTGCTGGCCGCTGGAGATATTGGTGCAGTATTCCCTTTCGGCCTTTTTGGCTGATGAACCCTTGGATAAAGATACCTTTTAGGTAACTATTCAGCCACCAAGGCACAAAGGCCCAAAGAGAAGACGAATATAAATCAATATGCCACGCATTAAAAAGGCTGTAACGGTTCACAGGTTTAGAGTTCAACGAAAACCCGCCTGCCATCCGGCGGGCAGGTCTGAAAAGTCCTACGAGCAAGGTTAACGGAAGAAATGTAACCCTGAACCCCGCCTTCCATCCGTCGGGCAGGGGTGAACCCTGAACCTATGAACGCCTACGAATAATTCTATAATCTTGGTGTCTTGGTGGCAAGATATCTAAGTAATTACAAACAAAATCGAAACAAGGGGAAATAGAATATGAATTTTACAACAAACAGAGGTTTTTTGGTGCTTAGAAAGAGCATTATCATCCTCGCTATTGCAGCATTTGCCACTATCTTGTGGGGGTGCAGCAGCAGTGAAGAGAAGAAAGCCAAGCACCTGGCCAATGCCCAAAAATATGAA
>JAUVXZ010000116.1 GCA_030603345.1 Pseudomonadota bacterium | reverse complement strand
GTCATGAGGTCTTTTCTTCTGTTCCGAGGCTCTCCCGCTGTGCGGGATCTTTTCTACGACTTATCAACATCCCGCTAGCGGGGCTCCGCATTCCCTTCGACAGGTCGTTCGACCTAGAGGCTCTCGACAGGCTCAGGGCTGCGGCTTCCCCCACTGATAAGTCGTGAAAAGCACAGCGGCCTCCCACCAGTCACAACAGAAAAGACCTCATGCCCCTCCCGATATTGCAAACTATTTGATGCTCTCAGTTGCAATTGCAGTACTGCCGTCTCCCTTCCGGCGTATGACCGCTCAAATAGGTCTCCAGTAAGCAGGGGTAGCCCATCGTTTTGATCCTACAGATACTATTTCCAGTTAGTCAACCGTTATTTCTTCTTGACGGTTTGTTTTTGCTGAAAGTAATATGATGCCAAGAAAAAGTAACTATCTCTGTGTCCTCAGTGCCTCTAACGAGCGTAGTGAGTGGGTGGTGAATCAAGGAGATTTCAGGAATGACAAGACGTGGATTACTCTCTATAGCGGGACCAGACAAGGCAAAGGAATTGATTAATGTTACCCTGGGTAAGGCAGAGGCCGATCTGGCCATTGTGAACGCCACTCTCCTCAATGTGTATACAGGTGAACTGTTGGATAATTATTCGGTGGCTATCAAGGGAGAGTGGATTGCCTATGTGGGAAATGAACCGAAAGACACGATCGGCCCCCACACTCACGTGATCGATGCAACAGGGAAAACCATTATTCCAGGACTTATTGACGGCCATACCCATCTCGCCGACCAGCTTTATGTTATAAGCGAGTTCCTGGACTATGCCATGCTCGGCGGCACGACAACCATTGTCACCGAAACCATGGAACCCTTTCCTGTGATGGGTTACGAGGGAGTAATTGATTTTCTGGACTCCTTGAGTGAGCAACCTATCAAAATCTTTGGTACCGCACCCGCAATGGTTTCTATAAGCAAAAGGGCACGAGGTATCCCAAAAGGGGTGCTCAAAAAACTGCTTCTCAGAGATGATATTCTCGGGTTGGGTGAGTCTTATTGGCAGGCGGTTACTCAGGAACAAGAAAGGTTTCTTCCAATTTTCAAGGAAACCCTTCTATCTGGGAAAAGACTGGAGGGACATTCTGCAGGAGCGAAGGGGAAAAAACTTATGGCATATATAGCTTCTGGCATATCCTCATGCCATGAGCCAATAAATGCTGAAGAGGTTCTTGAGCGATTGAGATTGGGTATCTATGTCATGGTAAGAGAGGGAAGTATAAGGAGCGATCTTGCTGCCATCTCCAAGATAAAGGATGCCGGGATTGATCTGAGGAGACTCATTTTGGTTACTGATGGTATAGGACCAGGCGAATTGCTCGACAAGGGATACCTGGAGTGTGTTGTTCAGAAGGCCATTCAATGCGGGTTTGATCCGGTACATGCGATCCAGATGGGTACGATCAATGTGGCAGAGTATTTTTATCTGGATGGTATAATCGGTGGGATTGCCCCGGGGAAATATGCTGACATAGTCGTTATTCCCAACCCTAGAACCATTAAGGCCGAATACGTGATCAGTAAGGGAAAGATTATTGCCAAGCAAGGAGATCTTTTGGTATCTGCAAGAAGGCATACCTTTTCTGCTCAGAGTCTGAACAGCATTCACCTCTCACGAGAATTTGAGCCAGCCGATTTTTCTTTACCCGTGGAGAAAGACGCCACCCATGTGAATGTCAGGGTCATAGACCAGGTTACGGCTTTGGTGACCAAAGAGCTCATAATGTCTGTGCCGGTTATTGACGGTGAGATCAGATCAGATGTCGGCAAAGATATTTTGAAGGTAGCTGCCATTGACCGGAGGTATGTTCCAGGGAAGACCTTTGTGGGGCTCATCAGGGGGTTCGGCTTAAGGGCAGGGGCAATTGCATGCAGTTCTGCCTGGGATACATCGGATATCATTGTTGTGGGTGAAAATGGTGAGGATATGGCGGGCGCCGTGAACCGGATTTATGCCCTCCGAGGAGGAGTTGCTGTGTGTGTCAAAGGGCAAATCCTGGCAGAGATTCCCATGCCCATATTTGGGATCATGTGTGATATGCCAGTGCCCATGATCGCACAAAGGGTGGAAGAAATAAGGAGAACTATGCAGGGTCTGGGCTTTCCATTTGATGATCCCCTGCTGACCATTAATACCCTGACAACTGCAGCCATACCCTTTTTGAGGATCTGTGAAGAGGGACTGGTGAATCTGAAAGATGGAAAAACGTTGGGTTTGCTCGTACGGTAACGCCGCAGGGAAGCACCTTCAGCATTGTTCAGGAACCAACAGAGATTGCCTGACGTTTTCATTGTCACCTCGGAGCTCTTCTATGCTGGTAGCCATGGCAGTTATTGAAACGTCTTTGAAAATGAAGAGGGAGGCAGCGCTTGGTTAGAATATTTGCATGCATGTCTGTTGGTATCGTCGCCATTTCCTTTGCCTCTATTTTCATCAAATTTTGCGATGATGTGCCCTCCATTATGATCGCCACGTACCGGCTTACAATCTCCTCGATCATCTTACTAACTATCGCAAAAGGGAGAGGGATACGATTTACTTCATTTAGCAAGAAACAGCTTCTTATTGGCGTACTAGGCGGTTTCTTCTTGTCTCTCCATTTTTCCTTTTGGATAAGCTCCCTGAAATTCACCTCTGTGGCAAGCAGTGTAGTCCTTGTTACGACAAACCCCATTTTTGTGGGACTCTTTTCCTATCTCTTGTTTAGAGAAAAACAGCCCCCTGAACTCATCCTCGGTATTATCCTTTCTTTTTCCGGAAGCGTTATTTTGGCAATCGGTGATAGCGGGCTCCAAGGCCTTTCAATCCAAAACCCATCATTCCTCTTGGGAGATGTGCTTGCCCTTGTGGGTGCCATCATGACCAGCGGCTACCTCATGATCGGTTCGAAATTAAGGCAGGAGATGGATGTGTTGTCATATGTCTCCGTGGTTTACACATTTTCGGCGTGTTTTCTATTGATCGCCTCTGTCTCATGGGGAATACCCTTTACTGGATACAAGGCAAGCTCGTACCTTTACATGGCTCTTCTTGCCATTGTTCCCCAGCTCATTGGCCATACAGCCATTAACTGGTCACTGAAACATTTGAAAACCAGTATGGTCGCTATCACCATTTTAGGGGAACCTATTGGAGCCTCCATCCTGGCCTATATCATTTTTCGTGAAACAATAAAGAGTTTTCAAGGCATTGGGATAGTTCTCATCTTTCTTGCTATTATTATTTCATCGACAAAAGGGAGAAAGGAGCGATGATTCCTATTTGATAAACTTGTTGACATTATTGGAAAATACACAGTAAAGTTCAACAATTATGGTTCAAGAAAGAGGAGACGTTTCCTCTATCAAAAAAAGGTGGGAAAGGCTGACTGGTAAAGGGAATAGGGTTGGAGAAGAGATAGTCTACGCCTTTCGGAGATGAAAGGAAGAGAGAAAGGAGGTGACCATAAAAGACGTTCGTCAGATTGGGCCCTGACAAAGCCCAGATTCTCTTGGTTATTTTTAATTCACATTAAGGAGAGGAGTCTAAGATGAAAAAGTTACTGTTCGTACTTTTAAGCGTGATATTTATTGGATCGTTTTCCCTCGGCTCTGCAATGGCCTTCACCACAGAAGATGCCGCGAAGGCATCAGCTCTTGAAGAAATCCTGAAGAGGGGGCAACTCTTGGTCGGCATGGAAGCCGGTTATCAGCCCTTTGAGATGCAGGATGAGAAGGGGAATATTGTTGGCTTCGACGTGGACATAGCCTATGAAATGGGAAAGGCCATTTTCGGTAAGGGTGGAGAAAAAAAGGTTAAACTTATCAACACGGCCTGGGAGGGGATTATCCCGGCCCTCATGACACACAAATTTGACATCATCATGTCAGGGATGACGGTTCTTCAAAGCCGAAATCTCAAGATCAACTTTTGCGATCCTGTCTACTACATTGGCCAGTGCCTGCTGATTCAGAGAAAGGACAAGGTCAAATACGAAAACTTCAGGGATCTCAACAGGAAGGGTGTGATTATCACCAGCAAGCTGGGCGTGACGGGCGCATTTACCGCCGAAAGGCTGATGCCAAAGGCGACCCTGCGACTGTTCAAGATGGAGGGCGAGGGAGCCCTTCAGGTGGCCAACGGTCTCGTTGACGCCTTCATCTATGATGAGCCACAGGTCCGGGTTTTTGCGGCCATGTATAGGGACAAAACCGTGGGGATCTACGAGCCCCTCACCTACGAACCGCTGGCATGGGCCATCCGTAAGGGGGACCCGGACTTTCTCAACTGGCTCAATAATTTCCTGGCGCAGCTTCGTGGCGATGGCCGCTGGGATAAACTCAAGGAGAAGTGGTTCGTAGAGTACATAATAGAAATGGCCGGGAAACAGAAATAATAACAGGAACGGGACGGGGGATGCGGAATCGCATTCCCCTCTCGTCCGAATGAGGGAGGTTCGGTTTGACCTTTAACAAGAGATCATTGATCACCCTGGGGGTTCTGGCTATCGTCACATTCGCAGTTTATTATTTCTTTTCCAGGAGGGGTATTACCTACATATGGCATTGGGAGAGAATTCCTGAAATGCTGTTTTACTATGGCGGAAAATCTGCTGAAGATGCTGTGCCTCGAGTCCGGATGGGCATTCTGATGATCGGCTTCGTGTTGACATTAAAAATCTCTATTGCTTCGATCTTTTTTGCCATCATCATTGGAACCATCGTAGGCATCGCCAGACTCTCCCACGAGCCGGTGACAAGGGCACTCTCACTCGGCTATGTGGAACTCATCAGAAACACGCCGCTCCTTGTTCAGATTTATATCATCTACTTTTTTGTGGGATCTATGCTCAGGCTTTCTGCGTTTGCGGCTGGCACAGCCGCTCTGTCAATCTTTGCAGGTGCGTACGTGGGCGAAATCGTCCGGGCGGGGATCCAATCCATCCACAAGGGGCAGATGGAGGCGTCTCGCTCCCTTGGCATGTCATACGCCGAGGCCATGCGCCATATCATTCTCCCCCAGGCCTTCAAGCGCATCATTCCTCCCCTGGCCGGCCAGTTCATCTCTTTGGTAAAGGATTCTTCCCTGGTTTCGGTTATCGCCCTGGCGGATCTCATGTTTCAGGGACAGCAAGCGGTAGCGAGAACCTATCACGCCTTTGAGATATACTTTACCATCGCGTTCCTGTACCTGGTGATGACGTTCACCCTTTCCATGGCCACCCAATACATTGAAAGGAGGCTTGCCATCAGTGATTAAAGCACGGAACGTTCATAAGACCTTCAAAACTCCTGACCGCAAGGAGGTGAAGGCCCTGGTCGACTTTTCAACCGATATAAAGAAAGGTGAAGTTGTGGTCATCATCGGCCCCAGTGGGTCTGGGAAGAGCACGTTTCTGAGGTGCCTGAATCGACTTGACGAGATAGACAGCGGTGAAATCTTTATCGACGGCGTTAACATCTATGATAAGAAGGTAAACATCAATGAGATTCGGGAAGAGATCGGTATGGTTTTTCAGCTTTTCAACCTCTTCCCCCATAAGACAGTCCTTGAGAACGTAACCTTGGCTCAGATGGTTGTGCGGAAAAAAAACAAGGAAGAGGCGCTTGAAGTTTCCCGGGGTCTTCTCCACAAGGTGGGAATTCTGGAAAAAGAAAATGTCTATCCTGCTCAGCTTTCAGGGGGACAACAGCAACGGGTGGCTATTGCCCGGGTCCTGGCAATGCATCCGAAAATTATGATGTTTGATGAGGCGACATCAGCGCTGGACCCTGAAATGATTGGTGAAGTTTTGGATGTTATGAAAACCCTTGCCAAGGAGGGTAGGACTATGGTTGTGGTAACCCACGAAATGGGGTTTGCCCGGGAGGTTTCAGACCGGGTCGTGTTTATGGACGAGGGCCAGATCGTGGAGGAAGGCACGGCTGAACACTTTTTTACCAACCCTGTTCATGAGAGAACCAAACTATTCCTGAGCCAGATCCTTTGATCTTCAGAAAACCTCTCTTTGTTCTATTTCCGGAATGCAATGGTCCCGGCATCATGACGGGATTTTTGTTTTATCTGCGCAGAAAATAATCACTGGCAAGCCCTGACGGAAGGCAAGGTTTGAGTTCGGAACATCCTGATATGTCGCTTATCGTGTTATCGAAGGTTAAACTCTCGATTGCCATAATTGTCATATGCCTTTTTATCCCCTTGGTGAGCTCTGCTTCGGATTTTAGGCGGACCACCACTTCTCATTTTGCCTTTTACTTTGATGCCGGCGATGAGAGATTGGTGGGGTCCTTAATTGATCGGGCTGAGGAAATGAGAAGGGAAATAGTGGGGGATCTTGGCTTTGATTTCAAGGGGATAACGCAGGTGTATGTTGCCCCTTCAGCCAGAAAGTATCAAGAAATTCAACCGGGAGGATGGGTGCCTTCGTGGTCAGCAGGGGTCGCTTACCCGAGCCTGAACCTGATAATCCTAAAATCTCCCAGGGCTATCAAAAGGGGGCATATCGATTTAGAAAAGGTTTTTAGACACGAACTCACCCACATTGCTGTGGGAAGAGCATTTGAGGGGAGTGAAGAGGTTCCCCGCTGGTTGGATGAGGGGTTGGCCATGTACGAATCCAGGGAGTGGAACTTCTCCCGGGTTTCCGCCATCACTCGGGCAGTACTCACTGACTCCCTGATCCCTCTCTCTGAGATAACTGAACGCTTTCCCCATGAGGTGACCAGAGCAGAGCTGGCCTACGTGCAGAGTTTCTACCTTGTGTCTTTTTTGGTGAGCAAGTACGGAAAAGATAAGTTTCATCAATTTATCAGGGAATATGGTAGCGGCACGGGCTTGGAAGAAGTCTTGGTAAGGGTCTACAGCTTCCGGCGGGATGAGCTCGAGGAGCGGTGGAAAGACTATCTGAAATTGCGGTTTAGCTGGATCCCTATCATTACCAGCACCACAACCCTGTGGTTCTTAGTCACCATTGTTTTTATCCTTGGATACGTGAGAAAGAGGAAGGCAAAGAGGCAGATATTTGAGCAATGGGAGAGGGAAGATGATGACTTACGGGCTGATTGAGAGTTGCGATAGGGAGTTCGACGAGCCAGAGTAGGTGTATGCTTGTGGGAGCTGTCGGGAACCTCACAGCACGTCTACAAATTCATCCTCCCTCTGGTTTCCACGTCTGAACAAGTGCGTGAGAAGATGAAAGGTTTGATGAGCAAGCTCAGGCCGTATCTCAACCAGCTTGAATGCCTCTTGCCGTGCCTCGGTAAGTATCCGTGCATCCCTCATGAGGTTGCCTGCTCTGAACTGGTAGAATCCTGACTGCTTGACACCCAGAAACTCTCCTGGCCCCCTTATAGCGAGGTCTTCCTCGGCAATCCTGAATCCATCAGTGGTTTTCTCTATAATTCTGAGCCTTTTCCCCGCATCACCGAGTCTGCGGTGCGGGGTTACGAGCACACACTGTGAAGGGTAAGAACTTCTTCCCACCCTGCCTCTGAGCTGATGGATCTGTGAGAGGCCAAACCTCTCGGCATTCTCAATAATCATAAGGGTCGCATTCCGGATATCTATACCCACTTCGATAACGGTGGTTGAAACCAGGATGTGTATGACCCCTTCTTTGAATTCCTCCATTATCGGCTCTCTCTGGTCCAGGGGCATTCTGCCATGGATCAAAGCTATTCGGAATTCAGGGAGAACACCCCTGAGCTGCTCTGCCATCTGTGTAGCAGCATTAAGATCCATCTTTTCTGATTCCTCGATGAGGGGATAGACCATATAGGCCTGCCTTCCCTTGTTTATCTCCTCTCTCAGGATTGCATAGACCTTACCGCGATCCTTTTCATGGAAGAGCCTTGTCTGGATTGGCTTTCTCCCAACGGGCAGCTCATCTATCACGGATATGTCGAGATCTCCGTACAGGGTGAGGCCCAGAGTGCGCGGGATAGGGGTAGCGGTCATGGTAAGCAAATCCGGGCTTATGCCCTTTTGCTTGAGCAAAGCCCTCTGTGCTACGCCGAACCGGTGTTGCTCATCGATAATCACAAGGCCGAGCCGGTGGAATTTGACACTTTCTTGAATGAGGGCATGGGTGCCGATAAGGATGTCCACCTTCCCCTGTTGCACCAGATCTCTCACCTCATCTGCTCGGGTGCCCATCCCGCTGGTGAGCAGTGTTGGTGTGAGGTTCAATCTTTCGATGAGCTCAAGGGTGCTGAAATAGTGCTGTTCGGCAAGAATCTGGGTAGGTGCCATGAATGCAACTTGATAGCCATTCCTCACGGCCATCCATGCAGCGATAATTGCAACTACGGTCTTGCCGCAGCCCACATCACCGTGAAGCAGTCTGTTCATGGGAACTGGCCGGCTCATGTCCTCTACAATCTCGCCGATTACCCTGATTTGCGATCCGGTGAGCTGAAAAGGGAGAAAGCGATGCAGTTCCTCCACCTCTTGTTTTTTGAAGGCTATCCCTCTCTGTTGGGATACCTGGTTTCTCTTGAGTGCCAAGGCGAGTTGGAGCATGAAAAATTCATCAAATATGAGCCTTCTCAGTGCTGGAGCTCTTTGGGTATGCGGGTCATGAGGTCTCGATCCAATGGGGAAGTGTGCCTCCCTGAATGCCTCATCTAAACGGAGAAGCCCTCTTGCCTCCCTTATCCCAGCAGGCAGCGGATCTTTGAGGTCTTGGGTAAATCTGGTTATCGCGTCCATGAGAATCCGCCTCATCCTTCGCTGTGATATTCCCTCAACTTCAGGATAGACCGGCACGAGTCTGCCTGTTTCCTGATGATCTTTCTTTTCTATGATCTCAGGGTGATAGGTTGCCAGTATGTTTCCGAATTTGCGGAATTGGCCATAGAGGATAATATCCTCTCCCCTTTTGAACCTGAAGAGATACTGCGGTGCTCCCATCCATCTGGCGGATATGAAACTATTTTCACTCCCTATTAGTATTTCAAGGACCGTCCGGTATTTGAATCTGAGTGTCTTGAGTTTGAGTATTCTGCCCTTGATGAGCGCGCTCTCACCGGATCTGATCTCGTGAATGGAGACAAATTTTATGCGGTCCTGATACGAACGGGGAAGAAGATATAAGAGATCGTACACCGTGTTCACACCTCTTTTTTGGAGCTCTCTTTCAAAGACCTTGCCTACCCCTTTAACGGAACTGACGGGTCCCAAGATTTTACCGTATGGACTGTCTTTATCTGAATTTGTGTCTAAAGAATGGCGCTTTTCCATCACCTGTCAGGCTCTCGTTCACCGCTGAAACAATAAAGAATCCACGCCCAGAGGACGTAGCTTTGATCTGCCCCCTGGAAGGGGACTATCCCACGAGGCATGGGATTTGAGTTCTCCAGGTTGAATGTCAAATGACAAAGCTCAAATGCCAAATGAATGTCAAAGCCCAAAGCCCCAACCTTGGTATCCTGATACTATGAGCGATTCGTTGCTTGTTGCTGGTCGCTCGTTACTCGTTTGTCATTTGCCTAACTTCAATCGCTTTGGCGCACTTTGCTCACTTGACTGTGGGTTTGGGCATTTAAGCATTTGGATTTGATTTGTCATTTGGATTTTGTCATTTGAAATTATTTAGCATAGCAGGGGCAATTCCAGGCAAAGCCGAAGACCTCTGACCACGCCTACAGGACCTGGTTTTCAAAGATGAAATAATAAATACTTTCCAAATACCCATCGGCTTTTCCGCCTTTCATCCTCTTAGATTTCGAGGATAGTGGGTTGCTCATGTTCCGGACACTGCCGTGGCTATCATCCATAACAGCAATGCTCGGCACTGCCTCCTTGCTGTAAGGTTTTTCTCTCAGAAAGATATTGCGCGTACGGCCAAATCATATAGGAAAGCTTTTTTTGAGGAAAGCGAGAAATCTACTCCACAAAAGAAATAATGATACCACATGGTTCCAAAAACAAGGCAGACGGCCCCCCTTTTCCCTTGACCCGTAGCCCAAATACCGATACATTTTCCCCTATAGTGCTCTTAGAAAAAACACCATGCCTCAAACCAAATATATCATTGTAACCGGTGGGGTCCTCTCAGGACTCGGAAAGGGAATCGCTGCCGCCTCCATAGGCCATCTCCTCTCTGCACGACTCAAGATCATCCCCATCAAATGTGACGGCTACCTCAATGT
>JAUVXZ010000301.1 GCA_030603345.1 Pseudomonadota bacterium | reverse complement strand
CGAGACGGCCGCAACCTTTCACCATTGGACTCACAATCGAACTCAATTAGTCAATCTAGTCACCCCTCTCTACCTGGGGCGCGTGGCCTCCTTCATCAACCAAACCAAAAATATGAGTTCAAGCCAAGCCGAAGAAGTGGTTGAGGAGCAAGCACGAATTTTTGAAGACTACAAGGATTACCTGATTCAGGTTTGGGAGGAGAAAAGGAAGTAGAGACTCGCATATCTCTCACAGATCTCTCGAAGCGCAGGGTTTTTATCGCCTAATGCAAGGAGGCCCCAGGAAATTTCTCGCTGCCCCTTAGAGTCTTTTCACCCGAACCATGTTGGTAGTACCAGCAACCCCGACAGGGTGACCTGCTGTCATTATTACCAAATCTTTTTTTGAAACATATCCCGTTTTCAATACCAGCTGGGCGGAACTTTCGATCATATCATCTGTATCAGTGGGTTCAGGCACGAGATAAGGCAGGCATCCCCAAAACAGGGTTAATCTCCGAACCACATCTCCGCTCGGTGAAAGTGCGATAATAGGCTGTTGAGGTCTAAACCTGGAGATATGCATGGCCGTTTTGCCCGAGAGTGTGGGAGCGACAATGGCAGAGGCATCAAGGTGATTGGCCAGGACGCAGGCAGCATGGGCCACAGAATCTGGAACCTCCTTTTTTGGCAGGAGCTGTAGATATCTCTCGTGGAAGAAGTTCTTTTCGGCACTTTTGATAATACGAGCCATAAACTGAACAGCCTGGACAGGATAATCCCCGGTGGCCGTTTCTTCAGAGAGCATGACCGCATCCGTACCATCCAAAACAGCATTGGCTACATCCGCGGCCTCAGCTCTGGTGGGACGAGGGGAATTCTCCATTGAACGGAGCATCTGTGTAGCGGTTATAACCGGTTTTCCTGCAGCATTGGCCTTGTGGATCAGCATCTTTTGGATAACAGGAACATCTTCCAGAGGAATCTCTACCCCAAGATCTCCTCGGGCTACCATGATCCCGTCAGTTTCCTCAATAATACTGTCAATGTAGTCGAGGGCCTCGTGCCGCTCAATCTTTGCGATGACGGGAACATCCCCCTTTCTCTGGCGGATAACCTCTTTCACTCTCAGGATATCCTCTGCGGTCCTGACAAAGGACAGGGCAACAAAATCTACACCATTTTCCAAACCAAAGAGGAGATCCTCCCTGTCCTTCTCTGTAAATGAAGGTGCCCTTATGGTTCCCGTGGGAAGGTTGAGACCCTTATGGGATGTGAGCAGACCCCCCGTGACAACCTCGCAGTAGACCTCAAACTGGCTTTTACCCTGAACTACAAGTTCTATGGAACCATCTGAAAGCAGGATCCGATCCCCCGGCTCCACTTCCTCAGGCAGGCTCGAATAGGAGACCGATACCCGGTCACGAGTTCCTTCTACGTCCTGGCTGGTAAGGGTAAAGGTCTGTCCAGGCTCAAGCCTTACCCCTGGTTCTGGAAGGATCCCCACCCGTATCTTTGGCCCTGCAAGGTCCTGTAATATGGCAACAGGATGACTCAGTTCATCAGAAACACTTCGAATAACTTGGATTTTCTTTTTATGCTCACGATGGTTTCCATGCGAGAAGTTCAGCCGCGCAACATTCATGCCGCCTTTAATCATCGCCCGGATGACCTCAGGTGATTCGCTAGCAGGACCAATGGTACAGACTATCTTGGTGTGAGGCATCAACATTCCCTGTTTGTCGGCTGAGCCTTTCGATCTCTTGCGAGCAGGTGAGGTCGCTGTTTTCATCTTTTCAGAGTCTCTCCGGAATCTATTTTATCGATGGAATTCAAGCAGGTCCAATATACTGCTGAGACCATCAAATACTTTGCAATATCGGGAGGGGGCATGAGGTCTTTTCTGTTGTGACCATCCTAGACCCTTCTCGGTTATGTCCAATGCAAACAATAAAATGCTCTGCTTAGTAACATAAGCATTGGAACAATCTTCGAGGTTGGCTGGCTTACAGACAAAAAGAAGGGGTCTGGAGTTTACGAGACTTGGGCCACACCATGAGGAACTAACGTAACTCGTCTAATTTACCAGGCAATGCAACTTTGGTTCTGCGCTCAGGATTGATCTTGTGTGCTGGCCTTCAACTCTTCTTCAAATTCCTGGAAGAACTTATCCTTCTCTTTCCAATCAGGCCCAAAGCGTTTGTTAAAATAGGCACCAAGCTTATCAAAGACCTTTTGCCAAACCGGTTTGCCTCCACCTAATACCACATCCTCCAGGAACGGCCGGAGTTCCGTAATCTTATCCTTAGGAAGGAAAGACACGGCACCCAGTTTTATGGATTTTTTCAATGCCTCAGGGGTGAGAGCGTGGGCGGTAAGCATCACCGTGGGGAATCCTCTGTATACCGAACTTTTCAGGAGTTCAAACCCGTTCACTCCCATGATATCTAGGATAACAATATCATAGGTATAACTTACCAAGTATTGAAGAGCAGTATCATAGTCAACCGCTTTACGGACCAAGCACATGTTAAGTTCTTCTTCAACGATGTCGAGGATATCAGGTTCGTCATCTACTACCAGAATGACCTTGTCTTTCAGGGGGCCGTCTGCACTCATCGCTCTTTCTTCCTCCTTTCTCTCACTCTTGAGCATTTTCGGGCCAGAAGTAAGACAAATCCATGTTCCGGCCAGAATAAATAAAGGGATGACCTCTCAGCCGGGGTTACTGAATGAAAGGAAAATTGTAGATTCATACAACCATCAAAAGGTTTTCAAGTCAATAAAAATCTGCTTGGCTCAATAGGTTCATTCGAGGTCCCTGCCTGGTAATCTCTTCCACCGCATCTTGGGAGGGTCCCTGTGTGGGTACAATTTCTGCCGTATGATCTTGTCCCCAAATTTCTGGAACCTGCCGGTACCACTCAAGGACCTCTGAAAGCCAGGATAACACAGGGTTACGTCATAGTGAAACCTAATCTATCTATTTTTAAGCTTCTTGCAGGGTATGGGTATCTTTTTTTTGGTTATGCCCTGTGACATGGCCCCTTACTGGGTCGATTCAAAATGGTTTATTGCCTCCTAAGCCTTAGAATCATAGGCTTCATCTATATAAACCATTTTGAAACTCCCACTCATCTAAACTATGTGGGGCATAATAGCCCTTCCCAAAATTAAAAAGGCAATGATATCAGCTAGTTACAAACTACCATAAATACCATTTCCTAAACCATAAAATTCTTAATGTTATCAACTAGTTATAAATGCACAAAAGCAAATTTGGCTAATTTTTACATACTTTTTAGGGTCCATTTTAGCCGGTTTAGGAAAAGATATTTTTGGGAAGACCTCGTGCCCTGATGGTTTAACCTATTGCGATATCAGTAGAATCTCATCTTAAACCTTAAGGATATGGTATACTTCATAAGGATGTTTCACATACCTTCCCAGAAATGGAGGATACCATGCACCAACGTTGCCTCATAATACCAAATTCAAAGCTCTAAAGCGGAAAAAA
>JAUVXZ010000140.1 GCA_030603345.1 Pseudomonadota bacterium | reverse complement strand
CTCATGCAGGATGTGGTGCAGCGGGGCTCACAAAAGGTAGATCATGTTCAATCGGAATCTACCAAGAGCAGATCATCAGATATCGGATTGATTTTCTTTAGTATTTTTTACCCAGTAGATGTGTATAGGGGTTTTGACATTCTTAACTTCTCGGCGCCCAATAGATTCACAATCGCAAGAATTCTCAACACAATGATATGTTTTCGGGCCCACGTAAAGTCGCGTCTCAGACGACACAGCGCCAATTCGTGCTGCCAAAACGGTTACGAATCCCGAAGCCGTATAGGTCCACCGTTCTCCGGTGGGACTTTTTATTCTGGTGGAACCTACCCATGCCTTACCCGAGTTGATTCCCAAGTGGAGCTCAACCCGCCCCCAGGGATACGAGTGCTCATTATTCAGTCGTTTGTTTTCGGACACGATTTCCAGTCCGGCAGCTACGGCTTTCTGAGCATTAGTTTCCAAAGAGCCACTCTTGAAGATGACCATGAACCCATCACCAGATATCTCGTTTACTTCTCCACCGTGTCGATTTATGCATTCCAGGTATCTGGAAAAATGGGATTCCACCATATTGTTGATTAGTCTTTGGTCATGGCCTTCTGTGATTCCGGAGAATCCCTGAATATCAATGAATAATATGCTCACATCCATAGGGGTCTTTTCAAATGCCATTTTGTCGGGGTTTTGTTCAACCAGCCGAGCAACAGAGGAGGGAACAAATTTTGACAGGTGGCCCTTTACCTTCTCAAGGATTTCGATACGTACGGGTGTGGTCGCCAGTTCTTCTGAATAGCTCTTCAACTCCTCATAAATTATCGAGTTTTCAAGAGCGATTGCAACATACTGGGATATGGGTGCAAGCCATTCTATATCTTCATCCTTAAAATCATGCCCAGTCTTGTTGAGGGCTTCCAGAGTCCCAATGCAGTGCCCTTCACGATTAACCAGAGGCACGCAGAGAATGTTTTTAGTTCGAAAGCCTGATATCTTGTCTACACCAGAATAGAAACGCGGATCACTGTAGGCATCATTGATTATCAATGGAGTGTTATGTTGAAAGACCCAGCCGGCAACACCAGAGTCCGAAGGTATTCGGATCTCATTTTTTTTCATACCGGTTGCAACAAGAGACCAAAGTTCCCCGCATTTGTGGTCGTAAAGAAATACGGTACTCCTTTGGGTGCCCATGATCTGATTGGTTTGCTCCATAATCACTTCAAACAAAGCATGTAGGTTCATTTCTGAAGTGATGCACTGGCAGACAGCAAAAAGCTGATTAAGCTTACGGATTCGGTGTCTTAGAAGTTTGTCCTCCCTGCGGCGACCAATGCTTCTTCTTTCAGTGTACCCAGGTTGTAACGTGCTCATTATTGTTGCCTTCTCAGAATCACGAGCGCTAAGCCACAATTAATAAAAAGCTCTTTCACACGTATCTTCGTAATGAAATCTGTGCCAGATTATTGGGGGTTATCACGAGCAAAACAAGCTCACCAACAGAGAAACAGAATGTCACTTAGAAAACGGGGACTTCCGGGTAACCGGTTTATGACTTATTATTATAAAGATTAGAAATAGTTAGATAGAATTATATAAAATTTAATATAAAATGATCTAATTTGTCAAGAAATTTTATCAATTTTGTGAATTATTTTTTAGAGATTAACATAGAATATTTTTTGTTATGTATCATATGACTCAAAGAGACACAGTCGAAGGGCAAAAAGAGACAATAGAATGAGCGGTGCATTGGCGGGTAAGGTTGGCGACTAATGGAGAATGTCAAGGATTTGACATCTCGGAGAATCCAAGATCTAAGCCATATGCACTTCCACTTCCAAATTCTTCGAGAACGGGCTGTCAAGTATTTGGAATCATTGGTAATCATATCTTCACACCAGTTTGGCATGATTTCTGCTTGAGTAGTATCAACAAGTGGACTATTAGCTTGAAAGGGGGTTGGTTTTTGTGGCCTCTGCGAATCATAGCGTAGTATTGACCTTCAGAGGAACCATTGTGAATCTTCTGAAGTATGAATACCATAAATCTACCGACAGTTATGTCTACAACAACAATACGCCTCCCTCAGTTCCTCTCCAGTTCAGTATAGATATGCAACTGGGGACTATTTACGAGCCCGTTCCTCCATCCGAATTCTTGGTGTTAGAAGAACCATCACCGACTTATACTGAAATGAATTGGAAAGATCTTAATCTCTCTATCAGCGATGACAATGGTTCCCATTATCTCCATTATTCTGAAGCCCATACCGAGGGATATGGTACGGAAAGTTTCTGCGCACACCAAGTTGAATTCGGCAACGAGTATTCTGTCTGGTTTTTGGATAAAGCATGGGGAAATGGGAATGACAGATATGACCTAGTGTACGATTACTTAAACAAACCAGACCTCTTTAGTTATGAGGAAAAGGCGTATACCACCTTCAATTGGAATCCTGCAACATCAGCTCCAAATCTGATTCAAATTGGTCAAGTGGCTACCGGAACACTCACGCTAATTGATATCAATAAATCTACTCAACCCATCCTGGACCCTCTTACTGAGGCTCGGGCTGACATTGATTTTGTCAATCTTCAGGGAACCGGAAAAAGATTGGCGAAGAGATAATCAAATCTCACTCACCTTCCGCCAATTCTCGTTTTCAAAATATAGAACCTCTAATCGAGGCCTAAGATAATGTGATATTCCTATACTCTCGGTCACGCTATTGCGGTAAAATCCCTCCCTCCTTAATTTGACCCTACAACAACACTTTGTCATTCTGAGGAACGAAAGCGACGAAGAATCTAGATTTTAGTTTTAGTATCTGCCGGGAGATCGTAGATTCTTCGCTCTCCCGGGCGGCATCACTCAGAATGACTTCTCAACCAAAGTGTCGTTGTAGGGTTCAAATACTATAAGAATTAGCACCCCCCGAATCTAAAGGTCAAAAGCTCAAGACCATTCTTCAATCCTTCCACGCTTTCTCTGCAAGCCCCAATCTGGACGAATGTTGCAGGAGCTGCCACCGGAAAGATAGAAACAATTTTGAGGCTGGTGGCTGCCTTTAGAACAAGGAAGGGATTGCACTCAGCGGGCTTAATAGCCCTCTGTCAAGTTTCCTAAAACTACTGCATATTGAATAGAAATAGAAAAAAATCCCATATATTGTGATTTTTCACTTGACAACACTCTTTATCGTATGATACCAAAGCTGTTAACTAGGAGGGTTGTGCATTTTTGATAGCGTACTAGATTTGCCCATTTGTTCGTCACTGTTTTCTTCTAGAACCTCCCCGAAAGGGCGGGTCGCTCCCGTACCCGTGATCCACGGGAGGGAAGGGGGGATTGCCCGTGTCGTGTGGGCATCCCTTCCCTTTTTTCTAACCCCTGTCTCAACCCAGGTATGTAAAACTTTACCAAAATAATGAAATTTTCTTTCTGATTATGTGGAATGTTATTACACAATAGCCGATGGGTTTCTCTGGCTGGAACTTAAGTATTTGAAATGTAAAGCAATATTTAACCTGCCGAACTTTGCATGGTTTTTGCAGTCCCTAAGCGGTGAACAAGGTGTTTTCGTACCTTTAAACCTGACCAAGGGGCATTCAAAAAAAGGGGCGTCACAACCGCTCGTGTTTGTGATGTTAGCTGCCACGCGGTTTCTTGCTAAAAAGGGGCAATTCGAAATTCTTGCACAACCCTGGCCCAGACCTGGCTTTCGAGAGCCGGAGAATTCGCAGAAGCTGTCGCGCCAGGGCAGGCCCTGGCCCAGACCTGGCATGTCAAGATGCGGTGATGGAAAGTGAGATATTCGTAAGCAGTGAAGACAGTTGGATATCCACATACCGTCGCGCCAGGGCAGGCCCTGGCCCAGATCTGTTATCCAAAGCATTCATTTCAATATTTTCGCTTGGATACAATGAAAGCAATAGCATCCTGTACCAATTACGTCGCGCCTCCCGATCCCGTCCCGGTCTCGGGACGGGGAGGGCAGGCCCAGGCCTGACTTGTAGAGCCCAGTAACTACCAAGTATGAGATTACCCAAATTGTTTTAGAGATGAGATCAGAGAATAATAGAGTGTTGCCCAAAAGACCATCTTTAGTGGAGTTGATCTGTTGGTTATGCGTTGTAACCATAGTTCTGTTTATCTTTGCTCCTTACCTTTACGGGAGTCGAGGGGGTACTGAGACGGTGGTTGTGAAATCGGTTTTTCCTGAAAGGCCAAGCGTTTCCAAGAGTGATGTAGTCGGAAAGATCATACTGATGCATCCCAAACCAGAACCCGCCCTAATCAGGATGCTGCATGAATCGGCTCGGGTGAGGAGTACACCATCTTTGCCCGAGGAGCCTCCCACCCCTGCTCCTGAGAGCACCTCCCATTCCATGCGTGTCAAGAAAGAGGAAGGATTGTTCCACCCGATTATTCTTGAAGCTGCTGATCGGTATGAGGTTGATCTGGCCCTCATTAAGGCTATTATTATGGTAGAGTCCAGTTACAACCCAAACGCGATCTCAAGGAGAGGCGCAAAAGGGCTTATGCAGTTAATGCCGAAGACTGCCGAGGCCTTGGGTGTAGGGGATAGCTTCAATCCGGAGCACAATATCAATGCCGGGGTCAGGTACTTTAGGAAGCTCTTGGATCAGTTTGACGGAGATGTAAAACTGGCTCTAGCGGCTTACAATGCCGGGAGCAGGAAAGTCAGAAAGTACAATGGTATCCCGCCTTTCAAGGCCACGCGGTGCTACATAAAAAAGGTTTTTGAATATCATCAATATTACAAGAAGCAGATGGCATGGTAAAGGGCAGCGCTATCTCGACCGAGTCGTTTTGAGCTGCAATGTAATGAAATGGGGGAGGGGATGTGACCCTCCTTTTTCATGTCCCATACTCCAGGATATTGAAATATTTAAGGGATGTCCCCCCTTCGTAACGTGAGAGGTGAGAGGCGCGAGTTTACGAGCGTCCTTGTGCATGCAGGTTCGCTGCAATTAAGCGACTTCAAGACGAAGTTCTTTACCAAGAGCATTTGCGAATTTTTCCAGAGTGGACAGTTTTATATCCTCTGCGTGATTTTCGATTCTTGAGATAGCAGATTTTTTAGTGTTCAATTTTGCCGCAAGCTCATCCTGTGTGAAACCTGCGTCTTCACGTGCCTGCTTGAGCAGTGCTCCGATCTTAAACTGCTCGTATCCTGAATCATAATCCTCTGCAAACTTCGGATCACGCGACTTTCGTTTTCTTGTATATTTTTGAAGATCACTCATTTCATTTTCCTCCCGAAATAGTCTTTTTTCCTTTCTTCTGCAATTTTGATGGCTCGCTTTGGTGTTTTTTGAGTCTTCTTGTGAAATGCATGAGCCAAAACAACAAGATTTGAACCATCAAAAAATCCAATTAACCGGAAAATATTAGATCCGGCAGCAGCTCTAATCTCCCAAAGATCTTCAGTATTTACCATTTTTTTAAAATACTTAGAAGGCACACGTTCTAGATCTTCAACAAGCTTCAAAACCCAAGTTACTTTTTGCGCCTGCTTCGATGAGAGCTGGTCAAGAAAATATTCAATCGGTTTTTGCCCTGAGGCTGTTTCATAGAATAGTATTTCTCGCATTATGGATATATGTTAACATGCATGTTAACTTTGTCAAGGTAAAAATTGGGCCCAATTGTAGGAGCGAACATCAATGCTAGGCTGCCGAAAAGAGGTATTTTTTTACGACTCGAAATTCGGCAGACCACATAAAGCACTCAAATCGAATATACTATTTTGTGTCTTTGCATCATAGACGGAAACAAATACGCCTCGTGGCCCTTGGAATCAACAGGGTCTGCTGGTAGAGTGGTAGATGCGATAATAAGAGGAGTGAGCGGACTGTTTAGAATGCTGGATAAAAAAAACGGAATAAGCATGGCGGTCACGGTGCGTTGAATGTGAGCAGGGGACCCAAACAGGGCTCAGGGCGTTAAAATCTCTTACCATAGTTAGACTGACATGGGCAAGAAGAAATTGCTCGGATAAGTCAGCGATGTAATCCGCAGCTGCCTTCAGACAATCACTCTCCTCTGTATGATTCTGGCTGCTTCCTCAGGCGTATCCACCACGGTCATGATATCGAGGTCAGATTCGGATATGGCCTTGTCTTTGATCAAGGTGCCCTTGATCCAGTCAATCAGACCTTGCCAGTATCGGGAATCGATTAGAAGTACCGGGAAGGATTTAATCCTCTTAGTCTGAATCAACGTAAGGGCCTCGAAGAGTTCATCAAGCGTTCCGAAACCTCCAGGCATAATGATGTACGCAACAGCGTACTTTACAAACATAACTTTTCTGATGAAGAAATACTTAAAATCGAGTCGAAGGTTGGCATACTTATTTGGCTTTTGCTCTTTGGGAAGATGGATATGGAGCCCTACTGATTTGCCGCCTGCTTCGGCAGCGCCTTTATTGGCCGCTTCCATGACCCCGGGCCCTCCGCCGGAAATGACATTAAAACCGTTTTCTACCAATAACCGGGCTACCGTTTGAGTGGTTTTGTAGTTAACGCTATTAGGGTGGGAGCGGGCGGACCCAAAAATGGTAACAGCCGGGTAAACCTCGGGGAGAACATCAAAGCCGTCCACGAATTCGGCAAGGATGTTGAACATCCTCCAGGTATCATCCTTGGTGAGGTCATCAACAATATATTGTCTCTCACGCATGATCTGTTCCCTCCTCTACTTGGTGGTTTAACTGTGCCTGGCAGATTGGCTGATTCCCCATGGCTCGTGAGCTTTCAAAAACAGCAGAAATGATGATAGGTTACCAGAATAGCCCTCTCAAGGAATAGGCATGGCACTTTTGCGAGCGCTCTTTCAGCCCACTTGACTGATAAACGGTTATTTAGACAGGATAGCTTGAAGTTCCTCCTGCACAAACTTGAGGCGATCTACATCGTCCTCTTCAATTCTTCCCTGGGTTTCTTTCGCCTTTACCCGCCTCTTCAATGCCTTGAGCTCCTTTTCCAGATCGATAACGGTATTCAGCATGGCGGTTTCGAGGCTAGGCATCCTTTCGGCTTCTCGCGGCGCCTCGTAAGCAACCTCCCTCGGTTTGAGCATGAGTCGCTCTTTCCACCTCGGAACGTGGACGGACAAATTAAACCGTTCTTTAATTATTTTTGCCAGGGTCTCGCTGGCCGTGGCCTCTCCATGGACGACAAACACACGGGGTTTACTCTCAAAATTACCGATCCATTCGAGAAGATCCTTCTGGTCAGCATGGGCAGAAAAGCCGCCGATGGTGAAGACTTTTGCCTTTACGGACACATTCTCTCGAAATATCTTCACCTGCTTAGCTCCATCAACGATCTGGCGACCGGTCGTTCCCTGTGCCTGGAAACCAACAATGACAATACTGGCGCCTGGCCGCCAGAGGTTGTGCTTGAGGTGATGTTTGATCCGGCCGGCTGTGCACATACCATTAGCCGCAATAATGACGGCGGAGCCTGGTTTTTCATTGATAGCAATTGACTCTTCTGTGCTTTCTGTGAATTGAAGATTCGGCATATTAAATGGGTCAAAGCCCTGGTCCACTATTGCCTGAGCCTCCTCATCATAGTATTTTTTGTTTTTTCGGAAGATTTTCGTTGCCCTGATGGCCAGCGGGCTGTCCAGATATACTGGTATATCGGGAAGAAGACCTTGCCGGTAGAACTCACCGAGTATATAGAGCATTTCTTGAGTCCGCTCAACGGCAAATGCGGGGATAATGACCTTTTCCCCATGTGATACACTGTAGTTGATCGCCTCCAGGAGCTCCTGCTTGCTATCCTCAAAGGGACGATGGAGCCGATTGCCGTAAGTGGATTCAATGAACAGATAATCAGCGTCAAAAACCTCATGGGGATCTCTGACTATCAACTGGTTGTTCTTACCCAGATCGCCCGAGAATACTATCTTGATAGAATCATTATTCTCTTCAACCCATAACTCCAGGATGGATGAGCCCAAAATATGTCCTGCATTTCTGAGTCTGGCCTTGATGCCTGGCTCAGGTTCGATAAGCTGGTCCCTTTCCGTGGGACGCAGGGATTTTATGCTTGCTTCCGCGTCTTCGGTTGTATACAGGGGGAGTATTTCACCTTTGCCCTGTCGTTGATTTTTGCGTGTCTGCCACTCGGCATCCATTTCCTGCACATGGGCGGAGTCGAGGAGCATAATCTGGCAGAGCTCTGCCGTGGGGGGAGATGTGATGATTTGGCCGTGAAAACCATCCTTCACCAATTTGGGAATCCTTCCGCTGTGATCGATGTGGGCGTGGGTCAGAAAGAGGGTTTCAATCTCCTCCGGATGAAAACCCCAATCCTGCCAGTTCCGATTCTCCATGACCTTACCGCCCTGGAAAAGGCCGCAGTCTACCAAAACCTTTTTGCCGCTGGGGCTTTCAACAAGGTAATTCGATCCGGTAACTGACCCGGCAGCACCTAGACAGGTCACTCTAACCATGTTTCCCTCCACTCTTCTTAACAGTAACGAAACCGCGATCTCAAAAAAAACCGTATTCTTTCCTCTTCCTTCTTTTATCGCTCATGGGGGTGTTCGGTGTCAATAGCATTGCGACGGTAGTAAGGTTCTCCGTTTGAGAATTTGCGGTTTTTTTGGCAGAGTTAGGTGCTGATTGCCCTCGGTGGATCTGAGAAAGGGTGCTTGAAGTGAGTGGGTTGTTTTCGGGGGAGATGATGAGCAGTGGTTCTTAGCGAAAGGGTTTTGTTTGATCTTTTCAGGAATCTATGCAAGATAGGTTTGGGATAAGGTTTGAAATGTGAACGCGAGTTTCTCGCATATGAGAATTGGCTCTCTTTTAGTGTGGCCACCACGGTTAGGAAAAATGGCTGCAGAGACAGCCGCAGGTGTATCGTAAAGCTCTTAATGGAAGGGCTGGAAGAGG
>JAUVXZ010000007.1 GCA_030603345.1 Pseudomonadota bacterium | reverse complement strand
AGGGAAACAGTTTGGTGTTCATCTTTTTGTGCCAAGATGACGAACGGGATGCCTGGTCTTACAATGGGAGTAGCTCGAGGGCCCCGCTGCTCCATATCGAGTTCACCTCATTGAACACCCATACCATCACCGCCTCCGCAGGATACGGAGGCTCGATTTCGCCGCCAGGGCAGGTAACCGTGCTTGAAGGTGACAGTGAGACATTTTCCATAATACAAGACCCCGGTAATTCCATACACGACGTGCTGGTGGACGGGATTCCACAAGGTGCAATCGCCTCTTATGAGTTCACTAACGTTACCAGTAACCATTATATAACCGCTGTGTTCGATCTACCTGCCGAGTGTTCAGATCTTTCTTCGGTGCCCCTGAGTGCCATCAAACATGCAGCCCCTGCCAATATTATGTTTATGCTGGATGATTCAGGCAGTATGGACTGGGAATTCTTGACGGAGGAGAACGACGGGAAGTTTCAAGGCTATGAGTATGCTTTTGATAATCCCGGAGATAACGTCTATACTGGCGATATTCTGAATGGGCGCAATCGAAAAAAATGGAAATCCCAGTGGTCGGAGTATAACAGGTTGTACTACGACCCCAGCGTTACGTACGAGTCGTGGCCAACCCTTAATGACGCCGACCCTGACACTCCCCGATCTCATCCGATGGATGGAACGTACACTCTTAATCTAGATAATACCTATTATCTGTTTGATTTTGGCATTGTCGTTGACGACTTAGATACCGGCTTCACAATGCCGACCGGAGACTGGACCGCAGTTGTGGAACATAGCGAATCTTACCTCAACCATTTCTGGGAAACCCCTGCCGATGGCTTAGCGAGCACGGCTACCTGGACCCCGACCTTACCTGATGGTAACTATGATGTATTTGCATGGTGGAGAAGCGCCGATCATTATTACGATTTGGTGGAATACACAATCAACCATGCCGGGGTACCGGATACCGTCCCAGTGAACCAGCGTATTAACGAGAAACAGTGGAATCGCCTCGGCGCCGGTTCATATACTTTTGATGGGATCTCGGGAGATGTGACCCTCTCTAATACGCCGAACCTTGCCAGCGATCGGGCATGTGCGGATGCCGTGAAATTCGTTCCTGCCGGTATCACCCCCATAGACATTCCGAACGCCCACTATTACACCTTCGATGATACCAACGCAAATGACGTGTACGATACCGGTGAGACCGTTTACCTTGTGGTAATCGGGGGA
This sequence comes from Pseudomonadota bacterium, assembly GCA_030603345.1. GTDB lineage: Bacteria > Desulfobacterota > DSM-4660 > Desulfatiglandales > B25-G16 > JADFWK01. The sequence continues at coordinate 31,505 of JAUVXZ010000007.1, read as the reverse complement.
ACAGGTGGAGCCTACGACATACGATACTATGAGGCGACGGTCAGCGGCAGCGGTGCAGATGAAGCAGTAACCAATCTGGTGGAGATAGCCCCTGAAAATGTCCCTGCTGCGGTCCTCTCTGCTCGAAGCGCTGCAGAAGAGCGCCAGAACTTTGCAAACTGGTATTCCTTTTACCGGAGGCGGGAGCTGACAGCAGCGGCCGCAGTAGCCAACGCCATTGTGAACATGCAGGGTGTGAACGTGGGTCTGTACAGTATTAATAAAAACCTGAGCCAAACGGTCCTCAAGGTTAAGGCCCAGGGGGAGAACCAATGTCAAACACTTTTGGACCAATTATATGGGCTGACGATTAGTGATCAGATCAGCCCACTGAGACAGGGCCTGGAGGCTATTGGCAGATACTTCGACCAGGATGACAATATCATGCTCGATGGTACTGCAGGCAATGATTCTCCTTACGCCACCACCGAACAGGGTGGTTCGTGTCAGCAGGCCTTTGCTATCCTCATAACCGACGGGTACTGGAATGGCGACCCGCCCCTCAACGGTGCCATCGATAACGCAGACGGTGACAATGGGGTCCCCTATGCAGACACCTACTCAAACACCCTGGCTGACGTTGCCATGCACTATTATGAAAATGACCTCTCTTCAAGTCTGGGAGACGAAGTGCCAACGAACCTGAAGGACGGGGCAGACTACCAACACATGGTGACCTATACTGTGGCCTTTGGTGTTGAAGGAACCCTGACCCCAAGCGGGTATGACCTTGAGAGCGGCCCCTACCCCCCATGGCCAGACCCGACCCTGGGTAATGCACAGAAGATAGACGACGTGTGGCATGCCGCTGTGAATGGGAGGGGTGAATACCTGAGCGCCTTCAACTCAGGAGAACTGGTGGATGCACTGCTCGCGATCAAGCAGAATATAGAGTCGCGCACAGGATCAGCTGCCTCTGTGTCTGTCAACGGTGTTGAACTGTATGAAGAGGTAGGGCCAGTTCTTTACATGTTTCAATCCACCTATGACAGTGATGGCTGGACAGGGGATGTGAATGCCTATCAGGTGAATCCGACGACAGGCGAGGTATCGGAAACGACTGAATGGTCCGCAGCCGACAAGCTGGATTCCATGTGGTGGACCAACCGCAAAATTGCAACCTATAACCCATTAGCAACCCCACCCGGGGGCATACCCTTCGTCTTTCTCAACCTCAACGACGATCAAAGGACCCAGCTGGACGAAAATTGGCAAATAGATGATACCAATGGCCAGAACATATTGAAATTCTTGAGGGGTGACAGATTGCTTGAGAGCCTGAACGAGGGCACCTTCAGAGATCGCTTCAGCGTGCTGGGTGACATTGTCCATTCCTCACCGGTATTTGAAAATGGTGTTCTCTATACAGGTGCTAATGATGGAATGCTGCATGCATTTAGCGCGACCACCGGGTCTGAAATCTTTGCCTATATCCCGGATCTGGTTTTTGAAAACCTCAAAAACCTTGCGGATCCTACCTTTCACGGGAATCATACCTATTATGTTGATCTTAGCCCTGTTATTCAGCCTGGAGTGGATCAGGGAGCAAGTACCATGACCCTGTTGGTGGGTGGATTGGGTAAAGGCGGCAAGGGCTACTATGCCCTGGATATAACGGGAATAAACGCAAGCACCTCTTTTGCTTCCGATGGTAATGTGGCAGATAGGGTCCTGTGGGAATACCCGAATTCCGCTACCCCGGTTGCGGAGATCAACGACGTTGGATACTCTTACGCCAGGCCGGCTATCGTGAACTCTCAGGCAGGCTGGATTGTGATTGTGGGAAATGGCTATAACAGCGAAAACGGCAAAGCCGTGCTTCTCATCCTTGATCCTTCAGACGGCACCGTGCTCAAGAGTATAGACACAGGTGTTGGCTCGTGTAACGGACTCTCAACACCGGTGGCGATCGACGTGGATTATGATGACAGGGTAGACTATGTATACGCCGGTGACCTGAGGGGAAATCTGTGGAAGTTTGATCTCACAAATCCAGACTATACTCAATGGGGGGTGGCTTATGACGACGGCGCTGGTAATCCCCAGCCACTCTTCCAGGCCTTAGGTCAGCCCATCACCACAAAACCGGATGTGATGCGGCACCCTGAGAAACACGGTTACCTGGTCGTGTTCGGCACCGGAAAGTACCTGGGAGTAACCGACTTTTCGGATACCACCCTGAATACCATCTACGGGATATGGGATTATGGCGATGATACTGATAACAGCGAGTATTTGGGGTTCTTTAACAGGGGATCTACCACGAACAAGCTATCAAACCAGCCGGGGAACGTGACCCTATTAGCGCAAGAAATCGTGCCGTCCCCGGACACCGATCCCAATTTCCCCTTTTTCTGGACGGTAACGGTAAATAATGAAGAGCTAAAACTGCGCATTTTGACCAACAACAATCCCAATTGGGAGACTGTCGACGACGAAGCCGGTCAGTTACCGAATCCAGGATCAATTGCAGATCCACCTAACACCGTGCATGCGGGATGGTACTTTGATCTTTCCCTTACTGCAGAGCGGGTGGTCACCGATGTGATGATTAGAGACGCCAAGGCCATAGTCATCAGCTTCACACCAGAGGATGAACCCTGTAGCATTGGGGGAGATTCTATTGTTCACGAGATGGATGCAGCCTCTGGGGGGAGGCTTTTAAGGGCGCAGTTTGATATCGGTGGCGCAGCCGCAATCGATTCAGAGGATCTCATTGACATTGGAGAGGCATCTAAGGTGGCCCCAACGGGCATACAGAAAACGGGGAGATTGCATCTCCCGGCCATATTAGGAATGGGAAGCACGGAGATGAAATACTTTAGCTCTTCTGAGGGTACCATCAAAAGAGTGCTGGAAAAACCACCGAAAGTGGGCGTCAGACACTGGAGAGAACTTGAGTAAGATTGCAGGAGGACCTATGGCAAAAAAAGAGAACAGGCAATTCCGTTTTGGAAAAAAATCCACACTCCTGATCTGCATTGGGCTGGCTCTTGTATTCGTTTGCCTCGGCCAGCCTCTAACAGCTATCTGTGCAGAAGGGCAGGGAGAAACCGGGTGGGCTGTACCTGAGTACTACCCTGACAGATTCGACGGCACCGGGCGTATTAGCAGGATAACAGTGGATGAAATAGTGATTAATGATTCTCTGTATCGGCTTTCTCCAAATGCAGAATTTGCCACACCAACAAGACAGCATGCCCTCGGGGCCTGGTTCGAGGTTGGTAATCGTGTAGGCTATGTTACCAACGCAAAGCATGAAATCATTTCATTGTGGTTGATTGAGTAAGACCGTTCAAAAGTGTTTCGGAATGCTATGCCTACAAGGACACTTTGTCATTCTTTCGCTTTGCTCGAGGACAGGTCTTTTCCTTTTCTTTGGACAGGATAGACAGGATGTTCAGGATATAAAAAAAATAAGAAAATCATGCCTGCCAGCCATCGCTCTCGCTCAGGCGAGGCGGGCGGGTTAATCCTGTCGAAAAAGTTCCGCCGCAGGCGGTTAAGTTCATAGTTCTAGTATCTGCCCGCAAATGGTAGATTCTTCGCTCTCCCGCCTCGGCGGGATCACTCAGAATGACTTCTCAACCAAAGCATGGTTGCAGGACTAATAACGGGTTAAGCTATGAAAAAAATCTATGTTGAAAGATGGACCATCACCATGGTAATCCTGGTATCCCTTGCCCTGTTGGGGCCAGGGATAGGAAGTGCGCAAGATGCCGGCACCCTCTTTGATACCGGGAGCAGATACCTGAAGGAAGGTAAATTCGATGAGGCCATAGCCGCCTTATCAGAGGCCATTGATTTAGATCCCGACTACGCTGAGGCTTACAACAACAGGGGTCTGGCTCTATACGAAAAGAAGCAATATGCTCAGGCTCTCAAGGACTTCAAACAGGCTATTACCATTAACCCCAATGATGAAAAGGCCCACAACAACATTGCCCTTGTTTATTACCAGCAAGGGGACTATTCCAATGCTGAGAATTACTACGACATTGCCCTGTCCTTAAGTGGCGAGGAGAAGCCCTATCATGCCGATATTTACAATAACTTAGGCGTAATCTATGCCGCAAAAGACATGGACCAAAAGGCCCTGGATGCCTATGGAAAGGCCATACGTATTGCTGAAAGTAACGATTTAGGGTATACCAATGCCTTTTACAACCGGGCAAACCTGCTCTACAACCAGAAACGATATGATGAGGCTATAGCAGATTACACAGTTGCCATAGATTTTTTCGAGAAATCAGGCGATGTTGATCTCGATTTCTCTGATGCTTACTATAACAGGGGGCTCTGCTACTACAATAAAGGCCAGTATGACGCGGCTATTTCGGATTACGAGAGCATCTTACAACCAAAACCTGATTCTGTATGGGCGCACTACAGCACGGGGCTTGCCTATTTCATGAAAAAAGATTATGAAAAGGCGATTTCAGCGTACCGAAAGGCCTTGGACATAGATCAGGACTTTGCCGATGCGTACCTTGGTATGGCGCTGGTGTATCAAAGCACCGGACAACAGGAGGAATTGCTGTCTAGTTTGAAGAAGAGCTGCAGTCTGGGTAAGGCCGAGGCGTGTAAGGCCTTGGAAAAGTTTGGCGAGCAATAGCAGGCCCTATTTGATGGCGCTTCCTGGTGTGCCTTCAGTATCGGTGGTGGCGAGATGAACACCGCTCTCATCTTCTGCGGCCAAAATCATCCCCTGGGATTCGACCCCACGGAGCTTGACCGGCTTAAGGTTGACAACCACAACAACCTGTTTGTTTCTGAGTTCATCTGCCTGGTAATGAGGGGCAAGCCCGGCCACGATCGTTCTCTCTTCTCCCACGTCAACAGTCAGTTTGAGCAATTTGTCTGATCCGGAGATGGGTTCTGCCTGTTTTATGATCCCAACCCTGAGGTCTAATCTCTGAAATTCTTCAAGATCTACCAGGTCTGGCACTGGTGCAACCTCTTCCTTTTTTTCAACCGCTACCCTGGGGAAAAGCGCGGGGGCTTTGGTAACAGGACTAACCCGTTTCGTTGCTCCCCACTTTTGTAAGCTCGCTAAACTTAAGCCCTTTCCAACTGTTTCTAACCCCAACTGGTGCTGCATCTTCTCTGCGGTCTGAGGAATAAACGGCCACATGAGCACCGAGATAATCTTGATTACCTCGACAACAGTGTCGAGTACAGTGCCCAGGCGCTCCTTGTCTGACTCAGCCAAGGCCCATGGCTTCATGGTATCGATGTATTTGTTCGCCTTGCCAATGAGTTCCCAGACCGCCATCAAGGCCTTGTGAAAGGTAAATTCCTTCATCATAGCCGTATACTCTTCGATCAGGTGCAGGGCAGCTTCCCTCACTGAACGGTCTTCCTCTGCTACGGTGCCAGGGCCAGGAATAATTCCCTTAAAATATTTGACTATCATGGTTGTGCTTCTACTCACCAGGTTCCCTAAATCATTTGCCAGATCAGAATTCAGCCTCCTCACCAGTGATTCCTCACTGAAATCTGAGTCAAGACCAAAGACCATATCTCTGAGCAAGAAATACCTGAAGGCATCGAGGCCATACCGAGTGGCTAAATCCATAGGCCGCACGATATTTCCCAGGCTTTTTGACATCTTCCCTGCATCCACATTCCAGTATCCGTGGACATTAAGATGCTGATAAGGCTCAATTCCGGCTGCCTTGAGCATGCACGGCCAGAATATGGCATGGGGCTTGAGAATATCCTTGGCAATGATGTGCTGTGCAACGGGCCAAAACTTTTTGAAGCGTTTATCGCTGGGGTAGCCAAGGGCTGATACATAGTTAATCAGGGCATCAAACCAGACATACGTCACATAGTCATTATCAAAAGGGAGGGGAATACCCCAGGACAACCTCTTTTTTGGCCTGGATATGCAGAGGTCTTCCAGGGGCTCCCGCAAAAAGGCCATAACTTCGTTCCTATACCTCTCTGGCCTAATGAAGTCGGGGTGCAGATTAATATAGTCTATGAGCCATTCTTGATAGTTACTCATCCTGAAGAAGTAGTTCTCCTCCCGGATAAGGTTTGGCTCGCTCATATGAATAGGGCATTTACCGTCTGCCAATTCTGTGTCTGTATAAAATCGTTCACATCCGACGCAATATTTTCCTTCGTACTCACCAAAATAGATATCGCCCTTTTGATGAACCAGAGAGAGGATCTCTTTGACCGTGTCTTGATGGTTCTTATCAGTAGTCCGTATGAAATAATCGTTGGCAATATCCAGTTTGGGCCAGGCCTCTCTAAAGGTTGTACTAATCCTGTCTACGTATGCCTTGACTGTCTCACCTGCTTTGGTAGCTGCCTCAACTACCTTGTCACCATGTTCATCAGTGCCGGTTAGAAAAAAGGTTTCAAACCCCGCTAACCCATAAAACCGTGCAATCACATCAGCTACAACGGTGGTGTATGCATGTCCCAGATGTGGTTCTGCGTTTACATAGTAAATCGGTGTGGTTATGTAGAATACATTCAGGCTACCTTTTGTCATTCTCTCCCCGTGCCTTTTTCGTTTTCACATAGTCATCGTATTCAAAACTAAGACAGCACATGAGTCTTCCACAAATGCCAGAAATCTTGGTAGGGTTCAACGAAAGTTCTTGCTCTTTGGCCATTCTTATGGAGATGGGATCGAAGTTTGTTAAAAACACAGAACAGCATAACTCCCGACCGCAATGGCCAACTCCACTCAGCATGCGTGCCAGGTCTCTGGTGCCGATCTGTCTCATGTCCACATGGGTATGAAACTTTTGCACCAGATCCTTTACCAATTCTCTGAAATCAACCCTGGTTTTGGAGATATAAAAGAAGGTCAGTTTGCTTCTGTCAAATGAAAGCTCCGCTGAAATCAGATTCATGGGCAGCTTTTTCTTCTCTATCAGCTCCTTACAGAACCCCATTGCCTCTGCTTCTGTCTGTTCATTGTTCTCTTTCTGTTCAATATCCTCTGATGTGGCTAAACGAAATATCTCCTTTATCGGCCTGCTCGGCATAGAGGCATCCCTGAGTCTGGGTTTAGTGCATACCATACCCAGTTCCTGGCCATTTTTGGTCTCAACAATGACCTGATCTCCCTCCTTGAGCACAAAACTACCAGTGTAGAATTCATAGCATTTTCCATCTCTCCGGAACCTGACACTCACAATCTTCTTTGGACCTTTTCTGTCGTCTCTGTTCATAAGTGAGCAGCCCCTTTCAAGCCAAACAGGGCCCTTTCAATTAGAATAAGTGAATTCTTATTGTCCATGAGATCATGTTCGGCCCTGGCGATAACTGCCAACGACCTCATCAACCCATCGACAGTGTAAACAAGAGAGGCCTTTCTGAGATGACCGGCCAGATCGGTATTTACCATGAGATCTATTGCACCGCCTAACTTGATGAGCACCATGTCTCTAAACCAACTCTTCCATATCCCCAGCATCAAGGCCATTCCGTCATCCTTGAGTTCCTTGCTGGGACCCGCCTTTTTTCCAAGGTCGGAGAATTTTTGAGCTGTATCCAGTAAAACATCGGGGGCACCATTAATGGCACGATCGAGCATGTGTACCCACCCTGCCCTATCGGCTAAAAGATCACCCTCGGCCATTCTGAGTGCCTTCCCCAGACTTCCCTCTGAAAGTCTGGCCAAGATCTTTGCCTCCTCTCTATCCATAGTGCGCTCTCTTGTCAGCCACTGTACGATCTTTTCAGTGGGCAGTGGTTTGAAAGGGACCTTTTGACATCGAGAAACAATGGTTTGAAGCAGTTCCCCTGGATCCTTCACATTCAGGATAAAAACGTTGCCCAGAGCAGGCTCCTCGAGAGGCTTTAGAAATGCATTGGCCGCCTCAGGAGTCATTCTTTCAGCTGGATCTATGATAGTTATCCGATACTGCCCCAGAACCGGGGAAAAGGCAAGATGCCTGTTGATCTCCCTGATCTGGTTAATGCCGATTACCTTTTTCTCCTGATCCGGTTCTATCACCATAAGGTCAGGATGGTTTCCATCGATTATTTTCTTACATGACGGGCATTTTCCGCATCCATCTTCATCAACGGGGTCCACACAATTGAGCAACAAGGCAAAGGCCATAGCTGTGGTTGTCTTGCCTATTCCTTGGATACCGGCAAAGAGATAGGCAGAGGCAATTTTATCGTTGGCTATCACCTGCCGCAGAAACACGGTTGCCTTTTCTTGCCCAATTATTTCCTTAAACGATAGAGTGCCCATTGGTACACTATTTATCCGGTTAGAAGTAAAGTATTCTCTCCCAAAGGATGAGGTTTTAGAGATGATAACTCATAAGCTCGTACACCATTTCGCTAAGATATTTGGATGTATCAAGATTCAAATGTCAAAGCTCAAATGTCAAATGAATGTCAAAGCTCAAAGTTCAAAACACCTAACTCCGATCTTCATTTTTGACATTTGGTAATTTTGATTTGATTTGAACTTTGGATTTTGACATTTGTCATTTGTGCTGATTAGAGGCATATATGGTAAGCCATAACAATTTAGTGATTTGGAAAGCCTCTAAACCAGCTCCAAAATCTCTAGCAAGGTCTATCACTCCTTCGGAAGATAGGGATCGATGATTTCCCTGATCTTTTTCGCCACCCGCTGTTCAGCTAAGGTGCCATCAATAATCCTAAACCTATCCTTGTGCTTGTTGGCCAGGGCAAGATATCCATATCGTATCTTGATATGGAAATCGAGTGTTTTTCTTTCAAATCTGTCCCTCTTTTTTTCTTGCTGATCCCGTTTTGCTATTCTTTCCAGGCCCACCTCGGCTGGACAGTCCAGAAGAAACGTTATATCTGGCTGGCAGTCCAGGGTTGCCTCGCGGTTAAGCACCTCGATCAACCCATCATAGTGCTCTAACACCACCCCTTGATAGACTATTGTCGCATCAAAATATCGATCACTGATAACCCACTTGTTGGCCGCAAGGGCTGGCTTGATTACCTCAGCCACATGCTGAGCCCTGTCTGCTGCATACAGGAAAAGCTCTGCCAAGGGAGCGATATTGGTATTATCCACATCGAGCAAGATATCCCTAATAGCCTGACCAATCTCCGTTCCCCCAGGCTCCCGGGTAACCAGTATTGGTATTCCCGTTTTCCTGAGGGTTGCCGCAAACCGGGAAATCTGTGTGGTTTTTCCGCAACCATCTATTCCTTCAAAGGTGATAAACAACGAGATCTTCCTTTCTAGAAAGAATCAATATACTCAATAAACAAAGGATAATCAAGAAGATACAACACCCACGGTACTGGTCTTCTATCATCATCTTGACCTCAAAGGTTTTTTCTGTAATAGTAACACAACAAAAACCTCACTTTTCATGAAACATAACAGATCGTACCGTTTGATATCCATTTCCCTCCCTTACTAGGGAAGCTACCGCAGAGACATGCATGATGAGAAAAGGCGGTTTCAGCCTCTTTGAGCTGCTGTTTACCTTTGTGATACTGGGAATTCTCGCCTCCATTGCCGTTCCAGGATTTATCAGGTGGCTCCCTGGTTACAGACTCAAAAATGCGGCCAGAGACCTGTCTTCAAACATGCATCTCGCCAGGATGGGAGCCCTGAAAAATAACGCCGATTGGGCGATTGTGTTCGATACAGGTGTGACACCCGGAAGATATTTCGTATGTTCAGACAACGGTGCTAATGATACGTGGGATGGCCCTACCCCAATGGGGGGCGATGATGTGGCCGAACGGACCGTAGATCTGCGTAACTACAAAAGTGCTGTTGCCTATGGGCATGGAAACGCAGCCACCGATATTCCTGGTGACACCTTTCCTGGTGACAATATCAGCTATACCAGTAACGTAGCAGTATTCAACCCCAGGGGAACCTGTAAAGGCGGCTATGTCTACCTTGACAACTTAAAAAAAACGACGACTTACGGTATTGGCACACGGACCAGTGGTGTAATCCGATTACGAAAATGGACCGGCTCAGCATGGGAGTAGAGAGGGTAACCGTTCAGGGTTCAAGGTTCAGAGGTTCAAGGTTCAACGAAAATCTGAACCCGGAACGCTGAACCCAGAACCTATAACGGAAAACGCATGAGGATAGAACGATTTGAGGACATTGAAGCATGGCAACCTGTCGAGAGCCCCTCGGCCTTGAGCTCGGGGCCGAAAGGCCTCAAGGTCGAACGATTGGCCCGGGAGTTAACTCACAAGGTCTATGACCTGACAAAGAAGGCCAAGTTTGATCGCGACTTCGGCTTGAAGGGGCAAATTCAGGATCCAGCGGGTTCATCTCAAAGGGTTCAGAGGTTCAAGGTTCGGGGTTAGCGAAGGTTAACAAAAGAAAAGCAACCCTGAACTTCTGAACGGTGAACTCTGAACCCTGAACCCTGAACCTGTGAACGCCTACTTTAGAGGTAACCCTATATGAACGAGGACGTGAAAAAGCGGCAGGTAAATAGATTAAACAAACAGGGCTTTACCCTTGTGGAACTTCTGATCGCCATGGCCATATCCTTGGTCGTACTCAGTGCCGTATTCTTCACCTTTAAGTCCCAGCATGATTCCTTCCTGACGCAGGATCAGGTTAGTTCAATGCAGCAAAACGTAAGGGCGGCCATGATCATGATAACCAGGGATATACAGATGAGCGGTTATTACACCAATTTTGATAGCTACGACCACACTATGGATTGGGATGATCTGAGTGGATCCAGTGATCCAGATGGGACTGACGAGGAGACCATCAGGCCCTTGATCTATGCCCACGATAATATCGATGACTCACCCGCAAATGGAGATAACATAAAGAATGGTACTGATCTCATTGTTATAGCCAAGGCCAGCGATAAGGGCAGAGCCCTTGCTGCCGGGGAGTACGCAACGGGAAACACCGTAGACGCTTCATTAAGAGACGTTGATGATCTGAAAAGAGACAAATGCGGACTGCTGGTAAAAAACGATTTATCGAGTGCTGACTTTTTCCGAGTAGAAGAAGACTCTGGTGCCATAACGCTCAGTCCGGGGCGAGAGCTCCAAGAGAGCTACAGCGACGGTGATTTGATCTTCAGGGCAGATGTAGTAATCTACTACGTGGACGATGATGCTCATAGCCCTTGTCTGCGCCGGGAGAATCTGGGTAACAACGAGGGCGCCCAGGTTATCGCAGAGAATATTGATAATCTTCAGTTTCGGTATCTACTTGATAACGGCACATGGGTTAACGATCCAAACAACCCTCCAGGAACCAGTGGGGCTAATGTCAGAGCAATTGAGGTCTCCTTGCTTGCCAGAACGGCTCAAACTCTAAGGGGTTACCTGGACACCAATACCTATACCATGGGCGGCAAAAATATTGGTCCCTTTAATGACGGGTACAGGAGGAGACTGCTTGCATCAATTGTTGAAACCAGGAATATCGGATTACCACGATGAAAAAGACCGGCGCGATATTTTCAGGGACAACAGTGCGGTATAATCAACACGGGTTTACGCTTATGGAAATCATCATTGCTATTATGATCCTCACCGTAGGGCTCCTGGCCGTAGCCAAGATGCAGGTTTCAGCCATACGGGGAAACTACATGAGTAGTAATACAACTGCTGCCCTTGCCCTTGCCGAGGAAAAGATGGAGGATCTCCTTCAAAAAGAATACACCCATGCTGACCTGAGCAATGGAAACCATGAACAGGTGAATATAAATGAAGCTGGTCAGGCCGGTGGCATCTATCATCGCATCTGGGTGGTGCAAGATGATACCCCGATCTCGAATACCAAGACCATTATCGTAACGGTTCGTTGGGATCGTGATCGCCACCACGTGTCGTTGTCGTGCATTAAGGCACTGTAACTAACAAAGGAATTTAGGGATTCAGGGATTCAGAAATTTAGGAATTCAGGGATTGAGGGATTGAGGAATTGGGGCCTGCCCGCAACGCTCTCGCTTGCGAAGCGGGCGGGGATTGTAAAAATGTTGTATCGTTCAAAAGTGTTGGCATGAACCATAGTGAGTGGTCATTTACGCCCTAAAGGAGGTCATGGCTGTTTTTGAAAGGCGATATCTCAAAAAAATTCCACCGGGTCTTGCAGTGGTCACATATGTGGGGTTTACACCTCTGAAGCCCTGGGAGTCTTAGCCTGATTCATCTAAACCCCACATATTTGACCACATCCCCTGAGGCCAATAGATAGCGCCTTGAGAAAATGGCCATGGCCGGATAGAGGTAATTATGTACCCGTTCTCTAACCAATATACCATTGAGTAAACACTTTTGAACGATACCAAGAATGTTGACAATTTGTTTGAGAAGCCCAATGCGTAGGATGCCTTTTGAGCACAGCCCCGAGCGAGGGAGCATTACTGCTATTGCCCTCATGATTCTGGTCGTGCTTACCCTCCTGGGGGTTGCAGCCACCAAGACAGCCACCACAGACATACAGATTGCCAGGAATGAAATCCCCTATAAGCAAAGCTTCTACATATGCGAAGGTGGGATACATAGAGAAGCAGCAGAGGTAGGAAGAGGAAATTATCCGGTAGTGGATATCAATACCTCCGTAGTGCTTGCTACCCAGAACAGCAGTTCTCTTCCCGGTCCTGCTCATGAGGTAAATGGAACCTCCTACGACTTTACCGTAGCGTACAAAGGCTTTTTTCGCCCGCCAGCTGGATATTCAGCAATCCATTTCAGCCGCTATGACTATTCCATAGAGGCTACGGCTGAAAATGTTACCATAGAGACCAGGTATTATAAGATAGGGCCAAAAACCCATTAACCGAATTCCAAAGCTCAAATGTCAAATGAATGTCAAAGCTCAAAGTTCAAAATTTTGTCGTGGATCAAGGTTTAGAAGACAGAACCAATTGTTTCGGAGCGCATTTATAGGACGTGGTTCTGTAACCGAAAATTAGAATGGATGTCATGATCAGGAGAACTGCTACCGTACTAATACTGTTCTGCTTTTTCGCTATGCCCTGCCTGATGAGTGGCGCTTCAGAAGCTCTGGCCGCTGCAGGTGATGATCAAATTTATACTGCCGATGTTCCTCCTCTGGTAATGATTGTAATGGGCAGGAACCACAAGCTGTACTACGAGGCCTATAACGATGTATCCGACCTGAATGGGGATGGGGAACTGGATGTAGGATATAATCCGGATATCGACTACTATGGGTATTTCGACTGCCACAAGTGCTATACCTATGACTCTTTTGAGAATCGGTTCGAACCATCTTCAACTACGGCCGATAAAAGGTGCTTAGGCGCATGGAGTGGCGATTTCCTCAATTACCTTACCATGTCGCGAATCGATTGCTTGAGAAAGGTGCTGTACGGTGGCCATAGGTCAACCGACACAGCTACGGAAACGGTGCTGGAAAGGGCCTACATCCCCCAGGATGCTCACAGCTGGGGCAAGGAATATACAGATCCTGCTGCTGATGGATACGACATCAGCGACTATACACCTTTTATGCAACCCAACCTTGGCACGAGACATCTCTTTGCCTCAACCACCCTCGTTTCTGAAAATGACCCTCCCCTGTTACGGGTCCTGACCAATGAGACCCACCGCATCTGGGAATGGGTGTCCATTGAAAGGCCAGTTGCGGGAGACAAAGTGGTTCATGGAAAAACAGGACCTTCTGTCTCTCCTGACGATTACGCAGTCAGGGTTCTGGTGGCTGATCCCTCCATGCCTGAGACCAATTGCAAGCAGTACCCTTCGGGGGTTTACAAGCCCGTTGGTATCCTTCAACAGTATGGCGAATCAGGACGCATGTACTTTGGCCTATTGACAGGATCGTATGACAACAACCTCTCTGGCGGCCGTCTGAGGAAAAATATTAGCCCCATTACCGACGAAATCGATCCCCAAACCGGGCAGTTTACCTCTACGGCTGGTATTATCAAAACCATCGATAGACTTCGTTTTACAGGCTTTGACTATTCTGACCATATTCATAGCGCTGACTGCGGCTGGATCTATAGCAGACCTATACAGGAAGGTGAGTGCAGGATGTGGGGAAATCCTATCGGGGAAATGATGTATGAAACATTGCGGTATTTTGCCGGAGAATCGGGGCCTACCAGTGATTTCACCAACGCTGCAGGCTCTGATGACGACGCTGAATTGGGCCTTCCTTCCCCATTCTGGGTTGACCCATATACAACATACGATTACTGCGCAAAACCGTTTCTGCTCGTGATCAGCGATATTAATCCGTCATTCGATTCAGATCAACTGCCGGGAAGCGTTTTTGGGTCAGTCGGCACCAGTCTGGGCACTTTAAACGTTGAAACACTGGCTAATACTCTATCCGCTGAAGAAGGAATATCAGGAACCTACTATATCGGGCAAAGCGGCGGTACCTCTGACACTGCCTGTTCTGCCAAAGCAGTGAGCAGTCTGGGGAACATCCGGGGATTATGCCCCGAGGAACCTACCAAACAAGGCGGTTACTATGCAGCGTCTGTTGCCTATTATGGCCGCAAAACAGATCTCCATTCCGCAGATGACGACCAAAACGTACTCACCTATACCATAGCCTTGTCTTCCCCTTTGCCCCGGATAGAAATTCCCGCAGGGGACCAGACCGTTACCTTAGTTCCATTTGCCAAGTCAATAGAATCATCGGGTGGAGGAGGCATCACCCCAGCGCGGGGTGACTTTCAGCCCACCTGTACCATTGCTGACTTTTATGTAGAAACCATTACACCAACCTATGGAAGGTTTCGGGTCAATTTTGAGCACGCAGAACAGGGTGCGGATCATGATATGGATGCCATGGTGATCTATGAATATGAGTTGCAGGCTAACAACACCATAAAAATCGATGTGGAGTGTATCGATTATCATGGGGGAAGCACCAAGCAGCATTTAGGATATATCATCTCAGGTACAACCGCCGATGGTATCTACCTGGAGGTCAGGAGCACCAATTACGCTGAAACAGATGATCCTGACTTCTACCTTGATACGCCCCCAGGAATCGGACCGAATCGAGGAGTAAGCGACACAAACTGGCTCGACAATGCACCCTTACCTTCAAGCACCACGAGGTTCTTTACCCCTGGTTTTTTCCCGGCAGCCACCTTGTTGAAGAATCCTCTCTGGTATGCCGCCAAATGGGGAGGATTTAACGACCTCAACAACAATGATAAGCCTGATTTAGAAGGTGAATGGGACGAAGACAGTGATGGGATCCCGGACACCTATTTCTATGTAGTCAACCCCTTAAGGCTTGAGCAGCAACTGAACCAATCCTTTGCAGACATCCTGGGCAGGGGTGTATCACACGTGGCTCCTGTGGTTTCAGTAGATGAGGCAAACAGGACCCAAAGCGGCAACAAGGTTTACCTTGCCTATTTCAAGCCCAGGGAAACCGATTACTGGCAGGGGAACCTCAAGAAATACGGTCTGGATTACGTATCCAGGACAGACTGCGAAAGGATGGAACCTGAGTGGACGGTGGTTGACCAAAACGGTGATATTGCTGCCAGATGTGACGGCACACTCAAAGCCGGCAGTACCTCATACTGGTCAACCGGCCCTGATGGAGGTCAGGTACATAAAGGGGGTGTCGGCGTGTTATTGAAGGAATCCATGCCAGGACCAGATCCGGTGAGTGTCCCCTCTGCCGGGCCTTATTACAGTTTCAGAACGATCCGCTACTATGATGAAAACGATGAATCTATCAAGGACTTCATCGAAACAAATGTCTCAAAAAGTGACCTTGATGTTTCAGAGAATATAACTGCGTACAAGATTATCAACTTTTTGTATGGCTATACCTTTGACGCCTTACCTAATGGGGATCCGGTGGCAAAAAGAGAGTGGATTTTGGGTGACATAATCCATTCTGAGCCGAGGGTCATCGATTATTTCGACGCAGATGGGCAATTGGAGTACCGCTTTATTGCTGTTGGTGCCAATGACGGCATGCTCCATGTTTTTACTGATAGGGACGCCTCCGATATTAATGGCAGAACGTATGCGGCAGGAAGCGAAATTTATGCCTTTGTGCCTTCAGACCTTCTTGCCAGGCTCAAAGAATTCGCCAGCCCGGATAAGCACACCTACATGGTTGATGGCTCGTGCAACCTTTTATTGGCCAAGACCAAAACCGGCGGTTACTATGACAAGACCCTGGTCTTTGGCGAGCGGAGGGGTGGGAGAAGTTACTGGGCCCTGGATGTAACCAAGCCAGACCCGAGCGAATGGACCGTAAAATGGCACATTAAAGGAGGAACTGGCAAGCATAAGGAACTGGGCCAAACCTGGAACAAACCCTTGTTTACCCGTATCAGGGTGTCCGGCGGATCTGAACCAGATGATTTTAAGGATGTTGTCATATTTGCCGGGGGCTATGACCCATTAGAGGATGCTTTTCCAGAGGAATTTCTAGATTCCAATGAAAATGGAAAGTGGGATAGCACTCCCGCTCCTGGTGAATCCTATACAAATACACCAGGTGGAACACCAGGGTACGACACCTACAATCCTGGCGAAGATACAATGGGGCGAGGGATATTTGTGGTGGATGCCGCTGACGGAAAACTTGTGTTCAGTGCAACCTACGGTACCTCTGATGTAACTACCGGAACAGAGCAAAAATATACCGATATGAAGTATTGTTTCCCTGCTGATCCATCGGTCATTGCCCTGTCGAAAGAAAAACTCGTCATATATTCCGCTGATATCTATGGCCAGATATGGAAGATCACCTATGATTATTATTATCCTTCTCCTGCTGCCAGGTGGAAGGTCAAGCTCATTTTCAAATCAAACCCCGGCTCCGATCTTGCCTCCGGTGACACCAACATAGCAGGCGCTCATGATAATATTGCTGATCAGGGGAGAAAGACCTTCTATTCCCCTGATGTATCCTTTTTCGGCACCTGCTGGACAAGACGGCCGGTTCTCTATTTCGGTACCGGTGACCGGGCCCATCCACGGTACACAATGATCTCCAACCGATTTTATGTAGTAGCAGATTACAACAGTATAACCAAGGAAACAGACCTTTTGAACCTTACCTGCGATGAACTTGATGACCAGGCAGATGCCGATGGTGATGGGGTTTTAGAGCTCATCCCGCCGGATGATGATGATGCAATCAGAAAGATGGATTTAAAGGCGATCCTGAGTAATCTTGTTCCAGGATCACCATGCAGGGGCTTTTATCGGGTTTTGGACAAGCAGGGCGATTGCACTGATGAAACTATCAGCCATGAGGGGGAACAGGTACTCAGCCAGCCCACGCTCTTTTTTAGAAATGTTTATTTTACCGCTTACCAACCTGTGTTTGACGATCCCTGCAATCCCACGGGCAATGCCTTTGTCTATGCCCTCGATTACTGTTGGGGTACATCTGTGTTTGACTTCAGCGAAGAAAACATTACTGATAGAACCATTGCGGACACCTATCAGACTATCAAAGGCGGCGCCATCCCTTCAGGTGTCAGGGTAATCACCCGGGGTGGGCATACAGCAGGCATAATCAGTGCTGGGGGAGCGGTGAGTGGAGTTGGTAGATATCAAGGCACCAACATTCCGGGACCTCCACCTGGTCTATTCCATATGTTGTGGAGAATTAAATGACGAATCATGAAAGGATTTGGCTTTGCGAGCCCCTTTCATTATGCGTGTTTTCCGGATCGAATGATATAGAATTTGTCTTGGTTGCTGACTACTTACGCAAGAACTAGCTTCTTTTTGACCCTGAAAGGGTTAGAGTAATCTCATGAAGTGATTTCAAATGACAAACTCCAAAGCTCAAATGACAACTGAAGCCCAAAACTCAAATGCCAAAGGGTTTAGGCTCTTAACGAGATACCTGCCTTTTTTGAGTAAGATTTCGGCATTGGGGCTTTGGATTTGATTTGACATTTTGATTTTGTCATTTGAACTTGAGTCCCGTTTACCTGGAAACAATAAACGAGTGGTACGGTTAGGCAGTTCTAATCACTACCTAACCTAGCCCGCATAGAGGGGATCTCTTGAAGGAGCTTGGCCTTGAAAATTAATGAGATTGGGGAATTTGGGCTAATAGAGTCCATCAAAAAGGACTGCATCACCTCATTGCAAGGGGTTGTCAAGGGCATTGGTGACGACTGTGCTGTGTTTCATTCCTCATCTGGCCGGGTTTTACTGCTGACTACTGATATGCTGGTTGAGGATATCCATTTTTTGCGGAATACCATAACCCCGTATCAGTTGGGACGGAAGGCTATAGCCGTGAATCTGAGCGACATTGCAGCTATGGGTGGAACACCACTCGTTACCTTGATCTCTCTGGCCGTATCTGCTCAAACAGAGGTTGAGGAAATTCAAGAGCTTTACCGAGGCATGAGAGAGATCTGTGGCCTTTACGGCGTTAATATCGTAGGAGGGGACACGGTTGCCTCGCCCGACAACCTGATCATCAATGTTTCTCTGGTCGGTGACGCAAATGAACAGGAGGTTCTCTATAGATCCGGTGCCAGGCCAGGGGATAAGATCTATCTTACGGGAACTGTCGGGGATTCCTCCGCCGGATTGAGTATTTTAAAACATGAAATATCACCCCAAGAGTCTCTGCGCGGGTACTTCATCAAAGTCCACAATGAACCAGAACCCCTGATTAAAGCTGGAAAGGTGGTAGCCGGATCACGGCTTGCCAGCGCCATGATCGATCTGAGCGATGGACTTCTCTCAGATTTGGCCCATATCTGTGAGGAAAGTCGTGTTGGGGCGCTCCTACTTAGGGATGGGATTCCTCTCTCCGAAGAGCTTAAAAGCCTTGCCGCTCATGCAGGTTTCGATCCTTTTGATTTTGCCCTTTCAGGAGGGGAAGACTATGTTCTTTTGGTAACCGTGCCTGCGGCAAAGACCCGGGACTTTGAACTGGCATATAAAGATGGGACCTCAGCCCCCCTCTTCCTGATAGGTGACATACGAGAACAAAAAGGTATTAGAATTATGAATGAGAATGGGTCTGCACAAGACCTCGTTCCTAAGGGCTTCGATCATTTTTCGGGCTCTTCATGATCGCTTTCAGCATGCTCACAGCACCTGTGCAGCGTCAACATGGTTCCCCTCCCCGGGCGGGAATAGGCGCTAACTTAGACAAAGTGTCATTCCGGCGAACCCTGGATCAAGTCCGGGGCAGGCGCCGGAATCCAGTCAAACAATCGTGTGATACAAATCCTGCCAATTGGGATTCGTACTCTCAATCAATTCCACCTTCCACTTTCGCTTCCAATCTTTCAATCGCTTCTCTCGCTTAATCGCCGACTCCATACTCTCGTGCAGTTCATACCAAACCAGCTGATGAACACCATAACGTTTGGTAAATCCTTCTACCATATTGCTTTTATGCTCCCAAATCCTTTTGATTAGGTCTGAGGTTACACCAATATAAAGGGTACCGTTTCTTTTGCTTGCCAGAATGTATACCGCGGGTTGCTTATTCATTGTGGCTTCCTGGATTCCGGCTTTCGCCGGAATGACGAATAACAGACCTGACTCATTAACTTGGCGCTTATGCCTCTAGCGGGAGGGGTGGAGGAAGGCCAGCTACCGTGCCACCACACTCAACTTGGCGATCTGTACGGGCGGGGTTAAAAGGGAACCCCCGGCCCATTCTGCTGTATCACCGATGACAGCGATATTTTTCAGTGCATCGTAGGTATTGCCTGCTAACATAACATCCTTTACGCGTCCCACAATCTCGCCGTTTTCTATCTTGTAGCCTAAATAAAGATTTACAGAAAACTCTCCACTCATGGGGTTCCCTTGGCCCAAACCCAAAACATCATGAACAATCAACCCTTCTCTGGTATGTTTCACCATATCCTCGTAAGCCGTATCACCCTCTTTGATGACCAGATTTGTGGGACCGCAACCAACGCCGTTACCAGTGGACTTGGCTCCTGCCCGCCCTGCTGTATCGAGGTCGTAGAGGAAGTTTTTCAATATGCCATCCTCAATGAGTGGGGTAAACTGATGCGGCACACCCTCACCGTCATACATGCCGCTGTTCCCGGCATAATCAATCAGGGGGTTATCGGTGATGGTGAAACTGTCGTTCGCGATCTTCTTCCCCAGCTTGCCAGCAAGTGGCGATGATCCCAGCAATACGTTCTTACCATCAACTCCCAGGGCAAGAGCCAAAAGGAGCACCTTCATCCCTTCGGGTGTGAAAATCACGGGCATATCACCTGATGTGATGGGGGCGATGTTCTCTGCCATCTTGAACAACGCAATGGCTTTCTGGGCGATCTCCACGTGGTCAATCTCACGTTTTTTCCACCCGAAACCATGTCCGGCCCAGAGGAGATCGGTTCCCCGCACCAGCTGCCCATCAACCCACACAGCGAAATTTGTGGTCTCGGTGCTATAAACAGTGCCGGCAGAGTTTGCAAACTTACTGGTTGCTACGCCCTTGGTCGCCCCGGCGCCAAGAAGGATGTCAGGGTTATAGTCTTTGACCAGGCTCATCATCTCCTCACCGATGCTCACCATCTCCTTTTTGGTAACCGGATGCACCGCATCGTCGCAGACCTTTACCTCTGTGCCTCTCTGTGGACCGGGGAAATCGAAATGTGCCGGGCTACCAAACTCAGCAGCCTCCAACGCCTTTGCTACCACACCATCCACATCGTCTGTGTCCGTAGTATGGGATGTGCCGATTTTTCCATCAACGATGACTTTCACACTCATGCCAGTACTCTGCGAAGATTTGGCCGACTTGAGCTTGTCGTTCTCAAAAGAAACCGCTGTGGATTCACTTTGCCCCAATGACGCCTGCGCACCCTGTGCCTTTACCATCGCCTTTTCAATCAACTGGTTTACGGTCATTGCTGTCTCCCTCCAACCACAACGTTTTGCATGAGGACGTAAGGACCACCAAATCCTACGGGCAGAGGTGACTGCCCCCCCTTTCCACAGCCACCACCTACCGGGGGCAGTTCTACTGTATTGCCTATCTTATCAATATTCATCAAGGTTTCAAAAACGTTGCCCGTCAGTACCACATCTCTGACAAGCTCCGCTACCGCCCCCTGCCTGATCATGTAACCATACGCAGCACTAAAGGTAAACATCTCCATGGCGGTCTGACCGCCGACCATGTCCAGGGCATAGAGCCCTAATTCTACATCTTTTACCATATCTTCAAAACTGTCATCACCTTTGTCTATAAAGGTGTTGGTCATGCGCACAATAGGCGGGTGTTGGTAACTGATAGCCCTGGCGTTGCCCGTGGGCCGCTCACCCATTTTGGCAGCGGTTTCCCGGGAGTGCAGTCTTCCCACCAGGATGCCATCTTTGATCAGGTAGTTCCTTCTGGTCTTCACGCCTTCATCATCGTATGTGTGGGTACCTCTCAGACCGCTGAGCGAGCCGTCATCTATGATGTTGAGGCCATCCGAACCAAAGCGTTTACCCAGCACCATAAGCTCCTTCATGCGCTCATTCTCATAAAGAAAATCTGATTCACTCAGGTGTCCAAATGCCTCATGGGCAAAAACTCCTGCCAACCTGGGATTGATAATTATGGTATATTTTCCGCCGGCAACGGGCGGTGCTGAAAGCAGGTCTACAGCCCGCCTGGCAGCCTCTTCTGCCTTCTTGTGTACTCCCTCAACCACCTGAAATCCAGTGCTGCCAGCAACGCTCTCAAATCCCCGCTGCACATTGTCGCCATCCCGAGCAGTTGCTGATATTGACACACCTGTATCAGGCCGTTCATCTTCAATGTAGGTTCCCTGTGAATTGCAATACCAGACCTTTCTGAACCTATCGTTATAGGCAACATTCGATGTTTCAATCCGGTCGTGGTACCCAAGGATAATCTTGTTGTACTCCTCGATAACCGCCTTTTTCTCTGACAACGAGACTCGTCGAAAATCCTTGTTTAAGGTCGCTGTTGTCGTATCATCAACCGGTTCCACTTCTGCAAACTCACTGTGTTCTTTTCCCACTAATCGAGCGGATTCACAGGCCTCTCTCACTCGGGTCTCAAGATCACGTAGATCATTGAACGTAGAATAGCCCCAGCCGCCTTTAACAAGAGCTCTCACGATGCCACCCAGGGTTCTGGCAGATCCGATATTATCCAGTTCCTCGCCCCTGAAATTCACCCACGAAGAAGTTGCACTTTCAATGCGGATCTCTGTGTATTCTGCATTGCTCTTGCGTAAGGCCTTTTCCATCCTCTCTCTCATACTTATCACCTTTCTGAAAGACTACCGAAGCTCCGCCTCAAACCGACAAGATACGATGTCAGTAGGAAAATACGAAATACTGAGTAACGTTTATGGGTTACGGTGGAGCCTGTCCCGACTATACTGTCGGGGATGCCCGTTTCGTTTTTCGGTAACGTCATTAGTCTTTTTATTTCCACGTTACCTTGACCGTTGCCGATACGGGCTTCGTTACCCTAACCGTTACCCTAATAAACCAGCAAAAACTTGACATTAATCCGCCCGAAGTCTGGCGGATAAATTTTAAGATCTTGGGTTATATAGACGGCTAGTATCTGCCCGTAAATCGTAGATTCTTCGCTCTCCCGGGGCGAGATCACTCAGAATGACTTCTCAACCAAAGTGCCGTTGTAGGATTATAATCCCTAATCCCTCAATTCCTAAATCCCCGCCCGCCTCGCCTGAGCGGCTCGCGATGGCGGGCAGGCCTAAATTCCAATTCCTCAATTCAATTTGAGTAACTCCAACATCTTACCTTTATCGGTTGTTGGAAGCTTGCAGTTGTAGTTGACACAAACATAGGCAGTGGCTCTGTTATCAATGCTGGTTTGATATTTCGTAAACTTCGCAAGACGTTCAATACCGGGCGCTTCTTGGTCAGTGGGGCGGAGAAGTACTACCTTGTTGGGTATAAAGTGTGTGTGGAGGGCTTGTACCATCTCTTTGGTATCCTTTGCCTTCGAGTTACCGACAATTACCACCTCGTAGGAAGGCCCTATGCCAAAGTCGACCGCTGCCATGAGCTGGGTGTGAGCAGATGGGGATTCACTGATGCTTTCAGAAAAAACCTTTCCAATTGTTGCTGCCTTCTCCTCTAAATCCGATTTGGCAGTGAGCCGTCCAAGGCGCAGCAGGTTTAACATGGCCACCGAATTTCCCGATGGAATGGCGCCATCGTAGACCTCCTTGTGGCGAACCAGGAGTTTTTCGCTGTCGTTTGCTGTGAAGTAAAATCCGCCACCATCTTCATCCCAAAAATGTTTTATTAAATCCTTGTTCAAGTCGAGAGCAGTTTCAAGGTAGCCCACCCTAAAGGTAGCCTCGTAAAGCTCCAACAGTCCCCAAATCAGGAAGGCATAATCATCTATATGAGCTGGTATGCCAGCCTGGCCATCCCGGTGGCGATGAAGGAGTCTCCCACGAGGAGTACGCATCGTTTTGAGGATGAAATCTACAGCACGCTCGGCAGCTTCAGCATACTCAGATTCCTCAAAAACCTGTGCCCCTTTTGCAAGTGCGGCGATCATGAGGCCATTCCAATCGGTCAAGACCTTATCGTCCTTATGCGGATGGACTCGTTTCTCGCGGTAGTCAAATAGCTTCTGCCGTATTGCTTTCAGTCGCTTCTGAAGGGCTTCCTCAGACACCTTCAGGTCAGATGCGAGTTCTTTGACTGATTTTCTCAGATGTAAGATATTGCTCCCTGTCCCCTCTCTGGTTGGCTGTTCCATAAAATTGCCGTCTTTTCTGATGTTGAATACCTTGACAATCAGAGTTGCTTCTTCCGGTGCAAGTACTTGTTGCGCTTCCTTATACGTCCACACATAATACTTTCCTTCAACGCCTTCGCTGTCAGCGTCCTCAGCCGAGTAGAACCCTCCCTCCGGTTGCATCATATCCCGCAAAACATAGGTGAAAATCTCCCGTGCCGTTTCTTCGTATTTTTTTTTTCCAGTTGCTTGATAGGCCTCAGTGTAGGCCATGGCCAACAGAGCCTGATCGTAGAGCATCTTTTCAAAATGTGGTACAAGCCATCGAGAATCAGTAGAGTAGCGGTGAAACCCAAACCCGACATGGTCGTAGATGCCACCTCGCCGCATCTCCTGAAGCGTTTTTTCAACCATCTCCAAAGCCCCCTCATCACCGCTGCGCCTCCAGTAGCGCAATAGGAAAAGCAGGTTGTGGGGAGTAGGAAATCTGGGAGCGCTCCCAAAACCACCGTACTGCTCGTCAAACCGCATGGAAAGCTGCTCATAGGTAAGGTTCAGGGTAGATTCATCCAGTGCTTCACCGGTTGCGCCCGGCGACATCTCCCGTGAGGCTGCAGAAATAGATTCGGTAATTTGGTTGGCTGAGTTCAACATTTCAGAGCGTCGTGTCGTCCACATCTCCTTTACACGGGGGATCAGGTCTACCATCCCGATGCGTCCGAATCTCGTCTCCTTGGGAATGTAGGTGGCAGCATAAAACGGTTTTTTGTCTGGTGTCATAAGGATGGTAAGGGGCCATCCTCCACTCCCGGTCAGCATCTGACATACCATCATATAGACGCTGTCTATGTCAGGTCGCTCCTCCCGGTCTACCTTAATGGAGACAAATACATCATTCATTAATTTTGCAACTTCAGGGTCCTCAAATGACTCATGCTCCATTACATGGCACCAGTGGCAGGTCGAATAGCCAATGGAGAGAAAAATAGGCTTATCTTTCTTTTGCGCCAGTCGGAATGCCTCTGGCCCCCATGGATACCATTTTACTGGATTATGCGCATGCTGGAGCAGGTAGGGGCTTTTCTCAGATATCAATTTGTTATGGTACTCTTTCTCCGGCATTGATTCAGGTTTCTGGGATATTCTCGGGTCACTTTCCCGCTTTTTCATAAGTTCCCTCGCTTCTTCTGGTTTTTTTAGTTCCTGCGCAAGCGTTATGCCAGTCACCAACCATACATTTAAGCACATAGCTCCAGTGGTCAAGATCAGCAAAAACGTGTTCAAGTATCTTTTCCGCGCGGGCATCACCCTGTCCAGTGTGTGCACATAGATTACCTTTTGGAATCGCCTCATGGCTTCCAGCAACAAGAGCTAGATTTCAAAGCGATGCAGGTGAACCCCCCCCCAGAGGATGTGCGGATATTATAGAAACCGAGTTACTCAATATTAGATCTCAAAGCTCAAATGTCAAATTCACCCCGTAGAGTAAGCCTTTAGATGCCACACAATAGGGCTAACCTATGGGGTGTTAAAGACGACAACAAAACGAGATGAGACTGCGGGCCTCGTATTGCTTATAACACGATTATTTTCCCTACTCCACCATCAATATACTTCTCCGGGAATAGAGACCTTATTTTTGCTTTATGTTGGGTACAGTGGGCAGGGCAAATCAGTTCAAAATCTCTAAACAAATCAAAGTCACTGAATCCGTGCAGACCACCAACAATCGCATACACCTTATCAAATTGTGACGCTGCTCCAAGAATGTGCGCCATCTTCGGATGGGAGCACCCTACAGTCAACTACCACCCCTAAAAGGGGTGGCTTGAATGGTGACCCTAGAAGGGTCCAAATATGTAAATAAAATGAATTCAAATAACAAAGGTCAAAGCCCAAATTTCAAGTGAATGTCAAATGACAAATGCTAATAAATATATCTGCACCCATTAATTCAAACGCAGCCTACAGTGGTGAAGATGCACAATGGGAAAAAGATAAATAACTGATCGTTTTGGAAAACCTTTTTGACATTGGGGTTTTGGATTTGATTTGACATTTGGATTTTGTCATTTGAACTTTATTCCATAGGGCATCACAAATCACTATCTAACACGCATGGCAGAGCTGGGACTACCCCGCTACTGCGGGATGGTTTGAGGGATTAAGTAACGCTGCTCCTTTATCTGTTTTAACTGCCATGGATTGCTCTATGGAGTCAAGTTCACCTGTTGAAAAAACGTCTTCATGGATTTTCAAAGGTTCACTCACTGACACTACCCTATTTACACCATGTACTCCCCTGATCGAACGGGGAACATAAATGGTCACATCACTTTTCACATTGAGAAAGGCCGAGAGCCCACCCACATGATCAAAATGGGCGTGAGAAATAAAGACCTCATCAATTGAGCGCGGATCAATGTTCAGCTTGTCCATGTTGGAAAGCAGTATGGACCCCTTCGCTCCAGTGTCAAAAAGGATTTTTCTCCCGCCTTGAGGGAGTATTTCCACCAAGCACGAAAATCCCCAGTCAGCAGTTAGGTCTTGTCTGTAAACCGTATTGTCATAGAGCACTGTGATCCGCATCTGGCCCTCTCATTTCTTGCGCTAGTCCCCACTCTCAACCACCGCATAAGCCGATGATCACCAAGCCAAAGGTGATCATAAGTGTACCTGCGAGACGAACCGCCACTCCCTGTTCTTTGTAGATGATGAATCCTAAGATCACACCAATGACAATACTAAACTGTCTGAAAGCCACAATGTAGCTGGCATACTGGCTCAATTGATAGGCCCAGAGTATGAGCCAATACGCACCAAACGTCAGACACGCAGCATAAAAAGGAAACCGCCAACCGACTGAATCTGGATTTTGCCCCCCCACTTTGAAAATGCGCAACAAGACCGCATAGGCCCCAAAGGACATGAGGAAGTAAATGTATCCGTATCGAGCGGCTGTACCCGGGCCTTGCCGAACCGCTTCCGAGGCAATCTTGTCCAGAAGGGTATAGCCGACTGTGCCCATTGCGGTAAGAAGCATCCAGAGACTCGTTCGGTTGAAATATGAACGGACTCCAAAGTCACAGAAAGAATAGAGGGGGGCGAGAAAACAGCCAAAAACAACCAACAACATCCCCACCCAGCCAATTGCTGTCGGATAGATTCCCCGTAAAACATCGCCCATGGCAACCAAAAACACCGGCATAGCCCGAGCTACAGGATACACTGTTGTAAAGTCTGAAGACCCGTATGCCCGAGCAAGACCGAAAAAGTACAGCCCACAAAAACATCCTGATCCAGTTACACATAGCCAAGCCTTAGGGGTAAGGGAATGTGTTAGGGCTTCACTCAGAACGCCTGGCGCAAAGCCGGCCACAACCACCACCATGAGCATCCTGCTGAAGAAGATGGCTTCAGACCTTCGATACCGAGCAAGCAGGTTCCAACCAGCATGCATAAAGGTGGAAACAAGAATCAGCACTATTGCAAACGGATTCATATTGCTATCGCACGCTCACTAACCCATCCGATGTTTGACCTTTCAACAAGGGTATTCTCATTTCATGCAAAAAGAGATCTCGGGTTGATAAAAACACTCGCGAAAGAGAGACACCCAATAGATGTCGATAGGTTAAGGATATGGGCAAGCAACATTTGCCACAACTGTAACGCGACTGCTACACCGCACGCAAGTACTTTCATTCTTGCAGGACTGTATATGCCTTAGGTATAAAATCACCTCAAATCAGTTCCTCAGGACCTGCGCTGCAGAAAAAAGCAAGCAGATCCTCATTTGATATTTTACTTCCTGCAAATTGTGATTATTATGGTAAAGAGCAACGCTACAGAAAAATGCCGCAAATCGAATCCGGCCACTTGAAGGATTGTTTTGAATCATATGTGGCATAGCAGTGAATTACATACCGGACAAACAGGATCAAGGGAAATTAGAGAGAATTCCGATTCTAATTCCAAAACAGAACGAGACGGGAGGAGACAGCCATGCGGTTTTTCAAGGTTCTTTTGATCGGCCTTTTGCTGTTGGTCACTTGGAATGTGTGTCTGGCGACCGATTCTGCTTCAGAGATTAAATTAGATATCAAGGAGTTCCAACTGGATAACGGCATGCTTTTTCTAGTTGTGGAGCGACCGGTTGCTCCGCAAGTTGCCTGCCGAGTGGCGATACGTGCTGGCTCAGCGCTCGAGCAAGCCGGCAAGACCGGCATCGCGCATTTACTTGAGCACATGATGTTTAAAGGAACCAAGAACTTCGGTACCCTGGACCCAAAAAAGGACATGGAACTGCAGGAACGGATTGAAGTTGCCTATCAGGTGGTACTCGCGGAACAACAGAAGCGTGATCCGGACCGGGAGCTGATCGGGGAAAAACTTGCCGAGATGGACGCGCTTCGAACCGAAGTACAAAAGATTTATGTGCCCCAGGCCTTCTCGAGCCAGTTAGGAAAAAACGGTGCCGTGGGTGTTAATGCGTTTACCACCAAAGACCAGACCCAGTACATGATGTCGGTGCCGTCGGATATGATCGAGCAATGGTTCTCGATGGTCAGCGAGCAGCTGTTCGAGCCCTCCTGGCGGGAGTTCTACGTTGAGAAGGAGGTCGTTCAGCGGGAGTGGGCCTTCCGTTATATCAACAGCCCGGGCGGAGCTGCATGGCTCGATCTTAACGCCACAGCCTACACCGCCCATCCCTACCGTAATCCAACCATCGGCTGGAAATCCGATATGGAGGAATACAGTACCACCGCTGCTGTAGCGTTTCATCAGGAATACTATAATCCGACGAACGCCGTCTGTGTTTTGGTGGGTGACGTGAGAGTGGAGGATGCCAAGAGGCTGGCAAAGATCTATTTTGAGCGGTATCCCCCCGGCACCCGGAGCCCCGAAACCGTAACCGCCGAACCCCCGCAGCAGGGCTCCCGCAAAAGCATCCGGTTCCTCAAAGGCGCCCGTACGCCCCTGGTAAGAATCGGCTTCCATAGCGCCCGCATGGGGACCAAGGACTTTTATGCGCTTGATGCGATGACCATGGTCTTAAGCGTCGGCCGCAGCGCCCGCATGACACAAAATATCATTAACAAGGGCCTAGCAGTCGAGGCATGGGCTTACAACCCGGACAACCGGTACGCCGGCATGACCATCCTCGGCGGCTCGCCCAATGAACCGGTTGAGGTGAGAAAGGGGAATCTCACCGACGAAGAGAAACGGCAGGCTTACCTGAGAGCGTGCCAAGAACTTGAGGACCTGCTCGTAGCTGAAATCGAAAAGTTGAAAGACCAGCTCGTCTCTCCGCGGGAACTGGAGAGAATCAAAAAACTGAACCTGCGCGAATTCCTCGATCGGATGCGAAGCAACGAAGCGCTTGCCGGCACCCTGGCAACCCTGGAAGCTCAGGTGGGCTGGCGGTACCTGATCGATTACTTGAAAAGAATTGCAGAGGTAAGGCCCCAGGATATCATGGAGGTAGCGAGAAAATACATTCGAGCCGAGAATCAATCCAGCGTCTATGTCATCCCAGGTGGAGAGCCGGATCAACCGCCGGAGGCATATACCGAGATCCGATCCGTCGGGCTGTCAGCTGCAACAAGGATCGCCAGGCCGCACACCTTTCGCAACACCTCGATCTATCCGACGCCCGAAGCCTGGAAGCATCCGCTCTCCTTCCATCGAGTCCCGAAGAGAATTGGCTATCCGATGGCTCAGACCACTAAAATAGGAACCACGACGATGTTCTATTTGTTCGACCGCGAGCTACCCTTGATCGATCTGGCTATTCTGGTTAGGGCCGGCGAGGTCGATGTCGACGAGGCGAAGACTGGCTTGACCGACATACTCAACGGGGCCCTCATCCGGGGAGGTACTCAAGACTACTCTCCTCCTGAGCTGGCACAGGTACTCGACGAAAACGCCGTCCGCATATCGGTATCCGTGGGCGAGGAGGCGTCGATTATTCATCTGTCGGTTATCAAGGAGGACTGGGAAAAGGGACTAAGCCTTCTGGAGGAGATCCTTTCCCGACCCGCCTTTGATCCCAAGGTGGTCAAGGTTGTCAAGGAGCAAGAACTCGTATCACTCAAGCGCCAGGGCGGCGACGCGAAGACCGTGGGCATGCGCGAAGCTATGATATGGCATTTCAAGGGACACCCATATGGTCGTGATCCGCTTCTGGGCTTGAAGACGATCCCAACTATTACCGGGGAGGACCTCAAGCGGTTCTTAAGAACCTATTTCGTGCCATCAAACATGGTAGCGGCCATATCAGGCGACATTTCACCGGAAAAGGCCACGAGAGGCCTGCGGAGGCTCTTTCAAGCACTCCCTCAAGGCCGACCGCCTGAGCGTGGTCTCCGCGATCCAAAGGACACCCGGCCCATTATGGCACTCATCCCCAAGCCGGGCCAGGTTCAGTCCCAGATCATTTTCGCCTTGCGCGGCGTCAAACGCACGCATCCGGACTTCTGGAAAATGCGTCTGTTGACGGATATTTTCGGTGGCAGCGATTCCCTGATGTATACCCGGCTGCGGGATGATCTGGGACTCGTCTATTCCGCCGGGTTTTTTCAGACCTACAAATGGAATGCGGGGATACTGGTTGGGTACATCGGCTGCAGGAGCGATAAAACGAGCACATCTATTGTGGAGACATTGAAAATTATGAGCTCGCTGCGCAAAGACGTCCCCCAAGAAGATCTGGAACTCAAACGGCTCGACGCACTGAATAGCTTTATCTTTAACGTGGATACCCCGGCTGAACTGGCGGAGGCTTACGGTCGCTATCACCTGCGGGGTGAACCGCTAGACACCCTTGAAAGAATCCAAGATGCCTATCTTAGCGCAACCAAGGAGGAGCTGCAGGATCTCGCAGCTAGGTTTCTGTATCCGAACAAATTACAAATCTTTATAGTCGCGGACAAAACGACCCCGGTTAAAAACAAGCACGGCGCTGCCGCGACGCTCGAGGAAGACCTTAAGGCACTGGCCAGAGAGCTCGGGCTGCCTTACCGGGAAATTGAATTACGCTGAGGAGATCACCCCGTTGTGTGGGCTGCGGAAAAACCCTGACGGAAACCGTTCCGTCTCTCGAAAATGGTCAGTGGTGAACGACGACAAATGAAGCTCTCCGCAGCAAGCTGCGGGATATCAGAGCGGAATTGCGCCAAAGCCAAACCCGCCTTCGCTCTGACGAGCTACGGCGCGGTTCACCTTGCCCTTCATCCCTGCAGCAAACTGCAGGGTATTCGGGCAAAGGCGAATAAACAAAGGAGCTAATGCATGGAAATCCATCGCAAACCTAAGACCCTTATAGACCTTGAGAAACTAAACACGTTCGGTGTTGAGGGGTGTCCTGCCTGTGGTAGAAAATTTGAGCTCGGAGAGGCGGTAGTGCTTGCGTGTGGAAATTGGGAAGGCCAAAAGTATATTCATGAGGACGAGACCACCTTTGACAAGGACACTAACTCTTACTACGACCGAAGGTATTATGAGGCAATGAAAGAAAGCTCTGGTTGATTGATCAGAAACGCCTGGAACTCAAAACTCTATGAACTACCGTATTCACAACCCTGCAGCTTTCTCTGCTAAACCCTTCACTTCTTCCATGTATTCCTTCATCCCCCTCAGAAAAATGTCGTTGTGGTTAGCACCGGGAATAATCAGGAGCCTCTTATCCGGAGCCGGGCAGGCATCATAAAGGGCCTGACCCTCTGGGAGGGGAATAATATGATCTTTCTCTGCGTGGATCACGAGTGTAGGTTTTTCAAATCTGCTGATCTTGTCTCGG
>JAUVXZ010000174.1 GCA_030603345.1 Pseudomonadota bacterium | reverse complement strand
GAACCTTCCCGGGGTTCGATTTATTAGAAGCTACGTATCCATAGGAAAAGAGATCCCGGAAAGCAAGAATGTTACCATAAGATACGCTACTCCCGAGGGCGGAGTCAAGGAAGAGGAATTCGATCTGGTGGTATTATCCGTGGGGATGAACCCTCCTGCTGAAGTGGAAGAATTGGCTGATAAGTATGGCATCGAACTCGATTCCCATGGATTCTGTAAAACCAATCCTGTTAATCCCATGGAGACCACCAGGCGTGGGATCTTTGTCAGCGGAGCCTTTCAGGGGCCTCTAGATATCCCCGAGTCTGTTTTTGCCGCCAGCGGGGCTGAAGCCCTTTGTAGTCAACTCCTTTCTTACCGGCGAGGGAAGCTTGCCGCAGAAAGGGAATATCCGCCGGAACGGGATGTATCGGGACAGGAACCCAGGATAGGGGTCTTTGTGTGTCATTGTGGGGCCAATATCGGAAGGGTGGTGGATGTTCCTTCGGTCGTTGAGTATGCCTCTACCTTAGACAATGTTGTCCACGCTCAAGAAAGCATCTTCGCATGTTCTACTGATAATGCCCAGCAAATAGCGGACACGATAAAGGAAAAAGGGCTCAATCGCGTGGTTGTGGCCGCCTGCACCCCCAGGACACATGAGCCGCTGTTCCGGGATACGCTTCGGGAAGGGGGGATTAATCAATATTTCTTCGACATGGCCAATATCAGAGAACATTGCTCCTGGGTTCACTCTCGAGAAAAGGAAGATGCCACCCAAAAGGCAAAGGATATCGTCCGGATGTCGGTAGCCCGAAGTGCC
The DNA here is from genome assembly GCA_030603345.1 of Pseudomonadota bacterium. Lineage (GTDB taxonomy): Bacteria > Desulfobacterota > DSM-4660 > Desulfatiglandales > B25-G16 > JADFWK01. Next base: position 6,570 of record JAUVXZ010000174.1, on the reverse strand, counting down.
TTTTTGGAGCCCTTACAGGAATTTGAGCTCCCGGTCGACAAAAGGGCCCTAGTGGTCGGAGGAGGCCTGGCCGGGATGACCAGTGCCCTGAGCTTAGCCAGCCAAGGGCATGAGGTTTACCTGGTGGAAAAGGATGCAGACCTGGGGGGTATGGCTCGAAGACTTCATTACACCCTTGAAGGGTTGGATGTTCAAGCGGGTTTGGCTGATCTTGTGCGCAAGGTGTATCAGCACCCCTTACTACATGTATCTACTGATGCCATCATCACAGAGGCTACCGGTTATGTGGGGAATTTCACAACGAAGGTGAAGTCCGGAGGAATGGTCAAGGAAATACACCATGGAACAACCATCATCGCTACCGGGGCTGAAGAATATAAACCCACCGAATACCTTTACGGGGAAGATGATAGGGTATTGACCCTGCTGGAGCTGGAAGAGCAGATCGCCAAAGGAGAAGAAAAGGTAATTAACGCGAAAACTCTCGTGATGATCCAATGCGTAGGCTGCAGAAATGAAGACAGAAATTACTGCAGCCGGGTATGTTGCGATCAGGCCATAAAGAATGCCTTGAAACTGAAAGAGATAAACCCCAAGGTGGATATCTACATCCTCTTCCGGGATATGAGAACGTATGGGTTCAAAGAAGACTATTACCGGGAAGCATCTGATAAAGATGTAAAGTTCATCCGCTATGAGCCGGATGATAAACCCCAGGTGGAAGCCCTTGAAGCGGAGGGTCGGCCTGTCTTACGGGTTACCGCGACCGATCCCATCTTAGGTCAAAAGCTTGCTATAGATGCCGATTTACTCGCTTTAGCTGCCGCTGTTATTCCCTCGGCAACAAGGAATGAAATATCCAAATTATTCAAGGTACCTTTGAACCCGGACGGTTTCTTCCAAGAAGCCCATGTAAAATTGAGACCTGTTGACTGTGCCACAGATGGTGTTTTCCTGTGCGGGATGGCGCACTATCCCAAACATATATCGGAAACAATCAGCCAGGCTTACGGGGCTGCCGGCCGGGCTGTAACGATTCTTACCAAGGATTCGGTCATCGCCTCCGGTGCTGTTGCCGAGGTAAATGAGAATGAGTGTGTATCGTGTGGGGCATGTATTTCGGTTTGTAAGTATGGTGCTATAGAGTTTGTTGATACACCCCAAGGCAAGAAGGCCAGGGTTAATCCTATTCTCTGCAAAGGAGATGGTCTGTGTAACGCAAAGTGTCCAACAGGGGCTATTGCTCTTAAGCACTATACCGATGAAGAGATATTCCGCCAAATTGACGCGGAGGTCCCAGAGGAAGAGATCATACAACAAATGGATGTGGCGGTTGGGGATGTGTAAAAACATCCATCCAGACAAAACCCATTTCTGGATGGAGCTTTCAGCGGTCAGCGGTCAGCAATCAGAGAAAAACCGCTTTTAATGGCTTTGGCTGACGGCTGAATGCTGATAGCTGATAGCGCGAATCCAAAACGGTAGTTTATGGATGAGCATGAACTAGGAGTGAGCTAAGAATGGTTGCAGGTCATGAGTTTAAACCGAGGATCTTAGGATTTCTTTGCAATTGGTGTTGCTACGCAGGGGCAGACCTTGCCGGAGTTTCCCGGTATCAATACCCCCCTCATATAAGGGTGATAAGGCTGATGTGCTCCGGAAGAGTCGACCCGGCATTTATTCTCCGAGCCTTCTCAAATGGAGCAGATGGGGTGTTTATCGGCGGTTGCTGGCCTGGCGAATGCCACTATATTACTGAAGGAAATTACGAAGCAATAACCGTAATGCACATATGCAGAAAACTACTGGAACTGATAGGGGTGAATCCCGAAAGGTTACGGCTTGAATGGGTATCTGCCTCTGAAGGAATCCGTTTCGCAGAAGTTGTCACTGACTTTACCAGTAAGCTGAAGGAGTTAGGACCTCTTGGTACAGGCGAAGGAATAGAGGAAAATGGGTTAAAATTCAGACTTGAAGCGGTTAAGAACTTACTCCCCTACATCAAGCTGGTGGAAAGGGAGAGGCTGAGAGTACGTTTTGATACAGCAGAAGAATATAACGAATTTTTCACCAGTGACGAGGTAAACAGGTTATTTCATGAATTGATTGTAGATAAATTGGCACTAAGCCAGATTATGGTGCTCCTGCGAGAAAGACCGCTTTCAACTGGAGAAATCTCTGAGATTTTAGACCTAAACCCGTCTGAAGTAACAAGACACCTTAATAGTTCAGCACGGCACGGATTAGTCAGGTTCGATGAAAGCCAGAAGCGCTTTGCCCCCGCCTAACGAGAAAGAGCAGGCATAGGATTATGGCAAACAAGAAGGTTAGCACAGCGGCTATGGGTAGTAGCAAAATCGATAAGATTATAGCTAAATATCAGGGTAATGCCGGTTCACTGATTCAAGTATTGCTGGAGATTCAGAGCGAGAATCGCTGGCTTCCTAGGGAGGCATTAGACAAGGTCAGTAAGAAATTAAAAGTGCCTTTAAACCGGATACAGCACATCGTGACCTTTTACAAAGCCTTCAGCTTAGTCCCTAAAGGACGTCATGAAGTTCACGTATGTACGGGCACTGCCTGTCATGTTCGTGGTGCGCCACGTCTCCTCGACTCGGTTCAAGACCTGATTGGAATCAGACCTGGCGAAACGGACTTGGATTTAAAGTTCAGCCTGGAGACTGTTAACTGCCTGGGCTGCTGCGCTTTAGGACCGGTGATGGTCGTCGATGGCGAATATCATGGCAAGATGGCACCGGCCAAGTCAGAAGAAGTGTTGAAAAGCTATGAGTAAGGAAAGACTATGCCACGGATAAATTCGCCTGCCGAATTGGAAGCATTCAGGAAGGACATCATATCGAAAAGGGATCCAGATAAGCCGTGCATTGCCGTATGTACTGGTACGGGTTGCCTCGCTCTGGGCGCAGCACATGTCGTTACCGCCCTCAAAGAGGAGGTTAAAAAACAGGGACTGAAAACCAAAGTGGATGTCAGGGAAACAGGCTGCCCCGGCTTCTGTGAGAGAGGTCCCCTGCTGGTGATCTATCCCGAGGAGATATGTTATCTTCAGATGCAGCCGGGCGATGCACAAGAGATCGTTTCTCAGACCATAGTTGCCAAGAAGGTCATCGACAGGTTGCTTTATGTCGTTCCCAGCACCGACAAAGATGAGAAGATAGTCCAGGAATCCGAGATACCATTCTATAAGAATCAGATGCGGAACCTTATCGGCAATAATATTAAGATTGACCCTAAGAGCATCGATGACTATCTCGCAGTGGGTGGTTATTCTGCCTTGGCTAAAGCCCTTTGTCAGGAGACCCCGGAGCAACTGGTGAACCTGGTAAAGAGTTCTAACCTGAGAGGGAGGGGAGGCGCCGGTTTTCCTGCAGGGATAAAGTGGGAATTTGCTCGCAAGAGCGCTGATAAGACAAAGTACGTGATCGTCAACGCCGATGAGGGAGACCCGGGGGCTTTTATGGATAGGGCTCTGCTCGAGGGGAACCCCCACTCAGTCCTCGAAGGGTTGACCATCGGAGCGTATGCCATCGGCTCTCACGAGGGTTATATCTATGTTCGTCAAGAATACCCTTTAGCCGTAGAGAATGCAGGTATTGCTATCAAGCAGGCCGAGGAGTATGGCTTTCTCGGGAAAAATATCCTTGGCTCGGGTTTTGATTTCACTATTAAAATGCATCAGGGAGCCGGCGCTTTCGTTTGCGGTGAGGAAACGGCTCTCCTCATGTCTCTGGAGGGCAAGCCGGGCGAGCCAAGACCGAGGCCGCCATATCCGGCCGTGAAAGGGCTCTGGGGCAAGCCGACAAATATCAATAATGTGGAGACATGGGCCAATATCCCCTTGATTATTAACAACGGGCCTGATTTCCTTACCTCAATCGGCACTGAGGGAAGCAAAGGCACCAAGATATTTTCGCTGGTTGGCAAGGTGAACAATACCGGCCTGGTTGAGGTACCCATGGGCATAACCTTACGAGATATTATCTATAAGGTTGGCGGTGGCATACCCGAGGGCAAGAAGTTCAAGGCCGTGCAGACAGGTGGTCCATCAGGAGGATGTATCCCTGAAGAACACTTAGACATAAAAGTCGACTTTGACGAACTGGCCAAAGTTGGCGCGATCATGGGTTCAGGCGGGATGATCGTCATGGATGAAGACACCTGCATGGTCGATGTGGCCAGGTACTTCCTTGACTTCCTCAGTGATGAATCGTGTGGCAAATGCTCCCCATGCCGTGAAGGCATCAGGCAGATGCTTAAGATTCTCACCAATATTAGTGAAGGAAAGGGAAGAGAGGGCGACATCGAGCTCTTGGAGGAGCTAGCCGAGGCAACCGGAGATGCCTCGCTCTGTGCGTTAGGCAGGACTGCCCCGAACCCGGTTCTGAGCACGATACGTTACTTCAGGGATGAGTATGAGGCACACATCAAGGAGAAGAGGTGCCCGGCTTATGTGTGTAAGGAGCTCATCTCCTACTATATTGACCCGGATAAGTGTAAGGCCTGCATGATTTGCCTCAGGAAATGCCCCGCACAGGCGATTATAGGTGGCAAGAACCAGATCCATGTAATTGACCAAGAGAAATGTACCAAGTGTGGAACGTGCTTTGAGGTCTGTCCCGATCGCTTTGGTGCGGTAACAAGGCTCTCCGGCGAGCCTGTGCCGTCTCCTATCCCTGAAGAAGCGAGAATTATAGCCGGAAAGAGCAAAAAAGATGAGTGAAATCCTTTTACAGATTGACGGAATAGAAGTTAAAGCAAAAGAGGGGATGAGCATTTTGGAAGCAGCACAAAGTGCAGGGATATACATTCCCACACTTTGTCACCACGAGAAATTACAGCCGTATGGGGCTTGCCGAATTTGCACCGTAGAAGCAGAAACTGGCGGCAGGACAAATCTCGTTGCTGCCTGCGTCTCCCCGGTACAACCAAATTTGGTGGTCAGAACCAGGTCTGAGAAGGTAGACAAAACGCGCAAAATTCTTTTGGAGCAGTTTCTGGCTCATGCCCCGGATGCCCCGGCATTGCAGGATTTGGCTCAAGAGTATGGAGCAGACAAAGACCGTTTTGAAAAAGAGTCCTCGTTTTGCATTCTTTGTGGTCTCTGTGTAAGATATTGTGCTGAAGTCAAGAAGAAAAATGCCGTTGGATTTGTTGACAGAGGAGCAAGGCGAGAGATAAGTTTCATTCCGGAGATAGCCTCCAAGGAGTGCTGGAAATGCAAGGAATGCTTTCCACTCTGTCCTACATCGTACCTACAGGCAGCTTACCATTTAACCGAAGCGCTTGTGTTTCCCTCACCTTCTTTCGAACCCGCGTCAGAGGGATAGGCAACGATTGATACTCTTCCAGAACGGAATAAAAATACTGGTTCTATATTTGATAAGAAGTCCTTTTTTCGGGGTGCGGTAAAGGGGATTCTGTCTTGTATTTTAATGAATTCGTCGCCACATGATGAGAATCAATTTATCTAGCTGGTAATGCCAATTTCCTCAAGGCGATATCTATTAGCCTCAGGGAAGGTGGCCAAATATTTGGCATCTAACAGGACATAACCAAAGGCGCAAATGTTTTGTGGAGTAAATCCCAAATATTTGGCCACTGCAGAACACGGTTGTATTTCTTGTGAGATATCGCCTTTCAGAAACAGGCATTACCTTCTTAAACCTAAATGCCTCAACTTTTGAAGGTTACCAATTTATTTCAACGGACATAGTGTAAACGGCTATGCTTGAATTCCTCCTGATTATCATAGTGCTTTTCTTCTCCGTTATGGTTCATGAATACGCTCATGGTCTTGTTGCCTTATTTTTTGGGGACGATACGGCCAAGAGGGCCGGAAGGTTATCTCTTAATATCGCAAGGCATATAGATCTCGTAGGTACCATTATTGTACCCTTGATTTTGTTGAGCTTCTACTTGATGAGTGGATCAGGTGTCATCTTTGGTTGGGCCAAACCAGTGCCTGTGAGTGCACATAACTTGAGAAATCCTGCCAGAGATTACACCCTTGTCTCTCTTGCTGGTCCTCTATCCAATATCTTGTTGGCCTTCGCCTTTGCCTTAGTATGGGCTCTTTTGGCAATGATTTCGCTTCAAACGAGCGCTATCCTCTTCGTGGCACGATTTATCTGTTTTATAGGTGTTAAGATCAATATTATTTTAGCTGTGTTTAATCTTATCCCAATACCCCCGCTGGATGGTTCACACCTGGTAAGTTACCTACTCCCCTATCGTCTTTTAATAAGGTATCGGAAGATCGCACGCTATGGGATTCTCATAATCTTCCTGCTTATCCTTACAGATACATTACAATACCCTTTTTTGCTCGCCGACCACCTTAGTCGCGCAATCCTTGACTGGATGTACAGGATAGGGAGTTTTCTTGGGTAGGTGTTTTTCTGTGGAATACCTATGATAGGGGAGGAGACCCAGGGCCACATCATAGTGAAACCTAATCTATCGATTTTTAAGCCTATTATTGGGTATGGGTGTGTCTTTTTTTGTTATGGGGCATAATCAAAAAAAAGACACACCCATACCCTGGACTTT
>JAUVXZ010000297.1 GCA_030603345.1 Pseudomonadota bacterium | reverse complement strand
TCTTTTCATTTTTACAAAAGAGCAATCAGGGATATTGAGGGCTTACTCAATGATTTTCAGAAGAAGGGCGTTAAAAAGGTAGTTTTTTATGGTGCGAATGACTTGGCTGAGATTGCCTTTATATCTCTAAGGGGTACCGACATACAGCTGATAGGGGTGGCAGACGACCAAAAACAGGGGAAAGACTTTTTGGGTTTCACGGTCAAATCGATAACAGAATTGAAAAAAGCAGGGTTTGACAGGATTATCGTGACGACTATTGATTCGAAGGAGGCTCAACTCGATAAGCTATTGGGAAAAAAGATTCCCAGAGAAAAGATTGTTATGCTCGGGTAGCAAAGAGTCTGCGCCCAGAGGACGTGGTTTCTCACAGTGAAATGAAACAAATGCCAGGAGGAGATCTGTAATGCATATCACTATGATTGGTACGGGTTATGTAGGATTAGTCTCAGGCGCCGGATTGGCTGATTTCGGTATGCAGGTTATCTGTGTCGACAAAGATGCCGATAGGATCCACGGCCTCAATAGAGGAGAAATACCCTTTTACGAGCCTGGGCTAGAGGAGTTGGTGGAAAGGAACGTAAAGAACGGGAGACTATCATTTACAATCGATCTAAAAACGGCAGTTGAGAACTCTCTCGTGATCTTTATCGCTGTTGGCACACCTGATGATGGCCAGGGTAAAACAGATCTCTCTCAGGTAGAGGACGTGGCCAAAAGGCTGGCACAAGCTATTGATGACTATAAGGTGATCGTTATGAAGAGCACTGTACCGGTTGGCACCAACCGGTGGTTTAAGGAGATGATCCAGGCGAATCTGAAAAAAGATATTACCGTGGATGTAGTATCCAATCCCGAATTTTTGCGTGAAGGATCTGCCATTGAAGACTTTATGAGACCCAATAGAGTGGTTCTTGGGTCTGATAGTGCGCAGGCATTGGCTATTGTAAAGGATATCTATCGGGTCCTGTACCTGATTGAAGCCCCATTTGTTTCTACCAATTTGGAGACCGCTGAATTGATCAAGTATGCTTCAAATGCCTTTTTGGCAACCAAGATATCTTTTATTAATGAGGTGGCCAATATCTGTGAAAAAGTGGGCGCGGATGTGCATCATGTGGCAAGGGCCATGGGTCTAGACAAGAGAATTGGCCCAAAATTTCTCCATTCGGGGCCAGGATACGGGGGCTCTTGTTTTCCTAAGGACACCCTTGCTTTTGCCGATCTGGGAAAAACGCTGGATTCGCCTGCAAGTATCGTTGAGGCGGTGATTGCCGTAAACCGGAGTCAGCGAGCAAGGATGATCACTAAAATAGAAAATGCTATTGGCCCTCTAGATGGAAAAGTGGTTGGGGTATTAGGGCTCACTTTCAAACCTAATACCAGTGATGTGAGAGAATCTCCTGCCATTGATATCGTTAAAGCATTGTTGGATCAGGGGGCACAGATAAGGGCCTATGATCCCGCAGGAATGGATGAGTTTCAAAAGGTAGTAAATGATGAAAAAATCTCCTATTGGGAAAATGCCTATGAGGCAGCGAGAGGCGCAGAGGCCCTTGTTTTTCTCACCGAATGGAATGAGTTCAGAAACCTTGATCTCAAAAAACTGAAAGACGCCCTTGCAAAGCCAGTGATCCTGGATTTACGAAATATTTATGAGCCTGAAAGGGTGACTGACCTAGGATTCAAATATATGGGGGTTGGGCGAGGTATTACCGTGTAGTTCAACCTGCGTGTAAGGCTTGATGGACATAGGTATCAAGGTAGAATAGGCTAAAGGGAGGAGGCTTAAAATGAAAACTTGCAGAAAAGTTCTTTTAGTAACCTTGGCCATGATTGTCGTCACAGCACTACTAGTGCCCCTCGTATCTGCTGAGGAGATTCAAAAGATCAATATCAATACAGCATGCGTTGAGGAATTAGTCCAGCTTAAATGGATTGGGCCTAAATATGCCCAGAGGATTGTCGAATACCGCGAAAAGAATGGCCCCTTTGAGAAGCCCGAAGACATCATGCTTGTTTCTGGAATTGGCCCCAGGGCCTGGGAGGCGAACAAGGATCGGATAGTGGTCGAATAACCTTTTCTCATCGTATCAAGCAGGTTCTTGGAGATGAACGGATAGTTCATCCAGAGAATAGCAACAAATCCACTCCAGAGATCCAAATTTGAAGTTTCGAATTCAAACCATCAACGACTGAAAAACTCTTAATGTTATGCACCTAGAGCAAAGACGCATTTTTCGCTCATTGACACCTGAGAAAAAGCTCGATATTGCGCTCAGGCTTTACTATTCGGCAAGGGACATGAAGGCAGCCGGTTTGCGGATGCAGAATCCGGATTGGACCGAAGAGAAGATTCAGACAAAGGTGCGAGAGATTTTTCTCTATGCGCGAACCTAATCTATTTCAAATTTTTACGAGCCGCATGAACAGGCTTGGTATGCGGTATATAGTGACAGGGGCAGTTGCTAGTATTGTTTACGGTCAGCCTCGCCTGACGCACGATATTGATCTGGTGTTAGAATTAAGTGCTGAAAATGCGGAGAAAATTTCAAAGGGTTTTCCACCAGAAGAATTCTATTGTCCACCACTTGAAAACATTAAGCAGGAAGCCATGCAACCGCTTCGTGGCCATTTTAACATTATCCATCATGAAACTGGTTTTAAAGCTGATGTTTATATTGCTGGGCAAGATGAACTTCATTATTGGGCCCTGCAGAATAGAAGGAAGCTTGAAATGGAGGCGGAAACAGTCTGGTTGGCACCACCTGAATATGTCATTTTGCGTAAACTTGAGTACTACCGGGAAGGAAAATCGGAAAAGCATTTGAGAGATATCGCCAGTATGATAGAGATCTCTCCTGATCAAATAGACTTCGAAGAACTCGAAAACACAATCAAAGGCTATGGTTTGGAAGAAGAGTGGGAAACTGCCCAGAAGATGGCCAAGCGCCCTGAGCTTTAGGTTTTGAGCTATGAGCATGGGCAAAGCAACCTGTCGTCCTTTGCGTACAAAGTGAGGAAAGAGAGATATCAGTGTGAAAATCGTTAGCGTGATGGGGGCTCGCCCCCAATTTATCAAGGCAGCTCCGGTCAGCAAAGCCCTAAGAAAGGCGGGGCATCGCGAGATCTTGGTACATACTGGTCAACACTATGACTATGGAATGTCACAGGTCTTTTTTGAAGAGCTGGGGATCTCAGAACCGGATACAAACCTGGGAGTAGGCTCTGGCCCTCATGGCTGGCAGACCGGTGAGATGTTGATGCGGATTGAGGAAGCACTGGTGAAAGAAAAGCCTGATTGGGTGCTGGTGTACGGGGATACAAATTCAACCCTGGCAGGGGCGCTTGCAGCGGTAAAATTACACATTCCTCTGGCCCACGTTGAGGCAGGGCTACGCTCTTTCAACCGGGAAATGCCAGAAGAGTACAATAGGGTGCTCACCGATCACTGCTCCGACCTCCTCTTTTGCCCCACTCACACAGCAGTAGGAAATCTAACCAAAGAAGGCATCACGAATGGTGTGAACCTCGTGGGAGACAC
>JAUVXZ010000123.1 GCA_030603345.1 Pseudomonadota bacterium | reverse complement strand
CCGGCTTCATATCCGACAGGAGCGAATGGCGAACCGGCTTGGTGTACTACAACAGACTATTTCTATCCATTTACAAAAAATGCCAGAATTGGCAAAACTTGTAAATACCGATTTATCGAAAGGTTTCACCGTTCCCCAGGTTGCTGAAAAGCATGGGTGGGCAGAACCTCTCGTGTGGTCCATTGCATTGGAGGGCAAAAATGATCTTGATAGATTCAAGGCACTTAACTGGGGACTGCGGACATGGGATCTGTGTGTGAGTCTGGATATTTATGAAAGATGTCACTGAAATAGACAAAATGGTTGCTGAAGCCGAGAAAGAGTTAGCTCGCCTAGAGGCGAGACGGTCTTCAGTTCTTGAAACGATCAAGAAACTTAAGGAAGAAAAGGATCGTGTAAGTAGGTTTTCTCCCAAACCATTACATCATGATGAAAATGCGCCAGTCTCGAGACAATCATCTGAATCCGAAAAGATCTATCTTTTTCGAATGCTTTTTAAAGGTAGAGAGGATGTATATCCGAGAAGATTTGAAAGTCGCAGGACAGGCAAGTCCGGATATCAGCCGGCCTGCCGCAATGAATGGCTAAAGGGAATATGTAAGAAGCCAAAGGTTAAATGCAGTGAGTGCGAAAATAGAGAGTTTCTACCTTTAACGGATGAAGTGATTCGAAATCATCTCCTTGGTGTGGATCCCCAAAATAAATACAAAGACGACTTCACAATAGGTGCTTACCCGCTTTTGCTTGATGAAACTTGCTGGTTTATCGCCGTTGATTTTGACAAGACCACGTGGATGGAAGATGTATCCGCATTTCTCAACGTGTGCAAAACATTTAATATACCAGCATCCTTGGAGCGTTCTCGGTCAGGCAATGGGGGACATGTGTGGATTTTCTTTTCAGAACCGGTTCCTGCGGCGCTTGCACGAAAAATGGCCTCATTTATAATGACCGAAACCATGGAAAGCCGCCCCGAGATAGGTCTCAATTCTTATGACCGTTTCTTTCCAAATCAGGATACTTTGCCCAAGGGCGGTTTCGGAAACCTCATTGCACTTCCCCTTCAGAGGAAACCGAAAGAAAGAGGGAACAGTGTTTTTGTAAACGAGGAATTCATTCCATATCCTGATCAATGGGCTTTCCTTTCATTAACTTGCAGGATAAGCAGAGCTGAAATTGAAGCTATTGTCAATGAAGCTGAGCGGAGGGGACGCGTGGTTGGCGTAAAAATGGTTATTCCTGATGAACTTGACGTTGAACCGTGGACTGCTCCCCCTTCGAGGCGCCGAAAAGAACCTCCTATTACCGGACAATTGCCTGAACGATCTACATTGGTCTTAGAAAACCAGATTTACATCGATAAAGAGGAGCTTCCAGCTCCTTTGAAGAATCGCCTGATTCGTCTAGCTGCTTTTCAAAACCCGGAGTTTTATAAGGCGCAAGGTATGCGCCTGCCAGTTTACAACAAGCCCAGAATCATCAGCTGCTGTGAGGATTTCCCAAAGCACATAGGGCTACCAAGGGGTTGCCTGGATGAAGTTGTTGAACTGCTTCGTGATTTAAGAATCAAGCCAGAAATCATTGATAAACGCCTGGTTGGCAACCCAATAGCTCTAAATTTTCAAGGTATTCTTCGGCCTGAGCAAAAACTAGCCGCAGATGCCATGTTAAGTCACGATATGGGGGTGCTTTCAGCGACAACTGCTTTTGGAAAAACAGTGATCGCCGCGTATATGATTGCAGAGCGAGGGGTGAATACACTTGTTTTAGTTCATCGAAGACAGCTACTCGATCAATGGGTTAGTCGTCTGAGCAGCTTCTTGGGGCTTGCTCCCGAAAACATCGGTCAAATCGGAGGAGGGAAACGCAAGCCGACAGGAATAGTGGATGTGGGGATAATTCAAAGTCTTAGCAAAAAGGGCGTGGTGGATGACCTTGTGGGAATGTATGGGCATCTTGTCGTAGATGAATGTCACCATATCTCAGCCAGAAGTTTTGAAATTGTAGCCAGGCAATGTAAAGCAAAGTACATAACTGGTCTGTCAGCTACTGTGGCTCGAAAGGATGGCCACCATCCGATCATCTTTATGCAATGCGGGCCGGTCAGATATCGAGTCGACGAGCGAAAGCAAGCGGCAGAAAGACCTTTTCAACATAAGGTGATTGTCAGAAAAACTTTCATCAAAATGCCAGATAGATTGTCTGATGATACAGATCCTTCCATCCATGACCTTTACTCAATACTGATTAGCAATGAAAGCCGGAATAATATGATTATCGAAGATGTAATAAAAGCTATTAAGGCAAAGCGTTCGCCTATTTTGCTTACAGAACGAAAGGAGCATCTGGCATTTCTGGCAGATTGTCTTTCTACTACGGTCAAGAATGTGATTGTATTAAAGGGCGGGATGGGGCAAAAACAAAGACGCCTTATTGCAGAAAGAATTAATGAAATCTCAGAGACGGAGGAAAGAGTGATAGTTGCAACAGGGCGCTATCTTGGCGAAGGATTTGACGATGCTCGCCTTGATACCTTATTCTTAACCTTGCCGGTTTCATGGCGAGGGGTTCTGGCACAGTACGCAGGCCGACTTCATCGTCTTCATGATATGAAGAAGGAGGTCGTTATATTTGACTATGCAGATCTTGAAGTCCCAATGCTCGCTAAGATGTATAAAAGGCGGCTCGCTGGGTATAAAGCTATTGGCTATGAAATTGCCGAATAAATGTGTGCGTTTTGTATGCGTTTAAGCGGTCTGATTGCTGACAATGCCTATTAATGCTCAAATTGGTTCTAAAAGTTTCAATACATTAACTTAAGTGATCTCTAAGATTTGGCGCAAGTCCTTTGTGTTGACAATATGGGCAAAGCCATAGGCCAGGTTTTTAGAGAGGCTATGTGAAGCTCCTCATTTGCTGTGGCGGTAGCATCCGCCACAAAGAACACGCGGTAGTCGCGCACAAAGGCATCGCGGGCTGTGGTCTCGCAACAGCAATTGGTCATTACCCCGCAGATTATCAAGTCTTCAATCTCATCAGCTCGCAGCTCAGCATCTAATTGAGTGCCGTAAAAGGCGCTGTATCGGTTTTTGTCTACAATGGTGTCTTTGGGGGTGAGTCCAAGTTCTTTTAGCAACTCCCATTCCGCGGATCCATACTGGATCAAGTCTCCCCACCATCTGGCCAGCATGCCTCCGTCTGTTTTAGGGTCGCGGTGTCCGTGGCGTGTGAAGAAGGTTTTCCTGTTGTTCGCCCTAAAGCATTCAATAAGTGAAATAACATTATCTACAATGGGTTGTGCTATAGGTTTAAAGTAAAGTTGCATATCGATTACGAGTAAAGCGGCTTTTTCTGGCACTGGCCATGCCTGCCGAATATTGTATTGCTCTATGTGCTGCAAATAGTCTTTTGACATAGTGGATTAGGTCCTCCTAGTTGCTATTTTTCAGGTTCTAGTTTGCCTCGCCAGATATTGAAGTCGTACTGTAGTAATGTTCAAAACGCTCCCGCTTTTTGCGAGATGGTATGGTGCGCTCTGCTCGCGAAAAGATTGTGCTGATATTCTCTCGCCCACTCCCCTTCGACTTTGCTTAGGGTAGCTCAAGCCCGCAGAGTACGCGGAGGTATGTAATGAGGCATTCGATTGCCAATGTTCAATCCCTCGTTGGGTGATTGAACGCCCCCATTGGGGCATGTCAAGCAATCTGTTGTGTATCCTGAGAAAATTTTTCACTCTGTGCCTTTGAGAGCTCCGTTAGAGATATACAGGGACCCTTTAGGGTCGTCATTCAACTCAACCCTTCAATGGGTGGCCGGTGCCTTATGGAGACACGTGTGCATAGAACTCTTTTGGTTTGAGTTCTTGAAATTCCGCCTTGGAGACAAGGTATGTTCTGAGATCCAAGCAAAGATGACATTTTGAAACATAACCTTCCGGTGACTCATGATAGCCAAAATCGTGAGCGAAATTAAGGAGTCCGCGGATATCGTCGGCTATTAAAAAGCTCAAAACTGGATACTTATCAAGGTCGATTCCATCAGTGACGAGGGAGTTGAGGTTTCGCCAATGGCCTAGGGAGATTCCACCGCAATAGCCTGGCATGAAGTTGCCGTAGTTATCGAAGTGATTGTGCCAATCTCTTAAGAACTGTGGCCGACAGAGCTCGTCAAAGAATCTCCGCGCAGGGTAGGGAGAGTAAAACCCCTTTAATTGATGAGCAGCTCTTCCCATCAAGAATAGCTCAACCTTTTCTGTAAGATCCTCTTTGTTTGTTAGCTCTAAGTAATCTTCCAGTGAAATCCTTTGCGTAATACCCAATTGCTCAAATCGGTGATAGTATTCTAACTGGTAGACCATCATATCTTCGCCGAACACCTCTCTGCTGATTCTAATACACCTCTTGGTTCTTTCAAATGGGATGTATTCAGCATAAAAGGGGTTCACCGAAATTAAGATCCCCTTGAGACCAGTCTCTTTCAAGAGTTGCAGTCTTTCTCTGGTATCCCCATCGTTTCGGCACCAGTAACAGTTTGTCTCAACGAAGGTCGATGGTATTCTCAATTCATCAGCGATAACTACCGCTTTCAGCAAAAGGTCAAAATTCAGAAAAGGCTCTCCCCCTGTGAAATGGAGCCCATAGTTCAAACCCACTGATTGATTTCCCCGGGGACTTGGTCTTATTCGCCCGCTAAGTAATGACAAAACTATCTCCAAATCTTTTTGTGAGATCCAGTCCCCATTCCATTTGGGGGAACAAGCATACATGCAGTGCCGGCACTCGGAGGTGCATTGGTAGGTTAGTAGTAGTCCACCAGAGATGGGCTGTGGGACCTTAAATCTTACCATTTCAGACTCCGCGCCTCAAGAATACCTTTTTCATCAAGTGTCATGTCAGCTTATGTCAATCGGTGGAAAAAAACAAGTTTCACCTGTCGATTTCATGAGAGGTTCACATTCTCTTGCATAGGCATTGTTAATCGCGGTGGAACCCGATCAATGCAGTATCGCAGGAATAGGCGAAGTTTAAGTCCGTAGAAAAGCGTTTCTTTATGCCTAAATGTTTTGCCTTTTTCCTGGATGTGTGGCAAATTGACATCCTTTTCCTTCTAGAGAAGCCATGTGCGGAAAGATTAAGCAGAGATTGTTTTGTCTCCGTGCGTTTGCCGAAAGTTGAACAGAAGAGAGGCGAGCATTTATGATGGATTACATGAATAAGACAGAGGAAAGACCGATGCCCCTCGAGGGTATATGTGTGCTCGAGTATGCGGTTTTTCATGCAGGCCCGGGCACCAGCGCCATCCTCGGTGATCTTGGTGCGGAGGTGATCAAGATTGAAAATGGAGGGGGAGACCCGGAGCGCTATTGGAAGGAGGTGGGAGGCATGGATCTTTCGATGCCTGACGGGGAGAGCGCCATGTTCCAGATCTCAAACCGGAACAAAAAGGCGATTTGGCTCGATATTACGAAAAAGAAAGGACGGGAAATCCTCTTTCAGCTTATCAAGGAGGCAGACGTTTTTCTCACAAATTTGCGAAAGAGCACCAAGGTCAAGCTGGGCATCGACTATGCAAGCCTGGCCAAAATCAATCCAAAGATCATCCATGCAAACGTGTCCGGGTATGGCCCCGAAGGCCCTGTGAGTGATCAAGGGGCCTATGATCCCATGGGGCAGGCGCGATCGGGGATGATGTTTGCAACGGGGGTCAAGGAACCAACTCTTGTGAACATTGCTGTCTTGGATCAGGCTACGGCCATTGCCGCGAGCCATGCGATACTGACGGCCCTGTTCTTCAGGGAGCGGCGCGGTATTGGCCAGGAAGTGCATTTGTCTCTTTACAGTACAGGATTATGGCTGATGTATATTAACATGATGATGATCGGAAGCTTATCAATTGATCCTGCTGCGGAGTGGGACCGTTTCCAGAACTCCCCTTTGCGTAACCGCTTCTGCTGCAAAGATGGGAAATGGCTCATAGGGGCTCACCATCCCGAGGAGAAATACTGGCCCGGTTTCTGTGAGGCCACTGGGCAGAGCGCTTTGTTAAGCGATCCACGCTTTCAAGACGGTGCTGGCCGTAGGGGACACTGTCAGGAACTGATAGCGCTTTTCGATCAGGTTTTTGCAACCAAAACGCGAGATGAATGGTTGAACTTATTGGAGGCGAAAGGGCTTATGTTCTGCCCGGTGCAGGGTTCACGAGAGGTGTTCAAAGATCCTCAGGCCCTGATCAATAACTACCTTGTCGACTTCGAGCATCCAACCTACGGCAGGTTGAAGATCCCCGGTTATCCGGTGCACTTCAGTGCTGCACGGGCGGGAACACAAACCAAGGCGCCAGCTCTAGGGGAGCATACCGATCTGATCATGCGAGGGGTCGGTTATTCGGAGCGTGAAATCCGAAATCTGAAAGCGAAAGGGGTGATTCGGTGAACCGGCTTGCAGGATCGAAAATAGGATCAACCGCTCCATGTTTTCCTCTATGAGAGATGTTCGATGATTATCCTGAGTATTCTCCGTAGGGGTTCTGCGGCTCCCCAGAGAAGCTGATCACCAACAGTGAATGCAGCCACATATTCGGGCCCCATCAACATCTTTCGCAATCTGCCTATGGGCACGGTCAGCGTGCCGTTTACCGCTGCCGGGGTAAGGGACTGAAGGGTGGAGTCTCTATCGTTCGGTACCAATCTGACCCACTGGTTCCCGGTCTGAATGAGATCAGACACCTCGTCGATCGGGAGTTCTTTTTTCAGTTTGATGGTCAGGCCCTGACTGTGGCATCGCATGGCACCCACGCGAACGCACACACCATCGACGGGGATCATTTCACCTGTTTGCAGGATCTTATTGGTCTCCACAGAGCCCTTCCATTCTTCCCTTGTCTGCCCGGACTCCATTGGTGAGTCGATCCATGGAATCAAACTCCCTGCCAGGGGAGCCAGGAAGTTCTCGACGGGGAAACCTGTGCTTCTCAATTTTGCCGTGACAACCTCATCTATGGCAATGGCGGTAGACCCCGGGTCATTGAGTAGTGGTTGGGAAGCTTTTCCTACAGCTGCCATCTGCTCAATAAGCTCTTTCATGTGTTTGGCACCTGCGCCTGATGCGGCCTGGTAAGTCATGGTAGAGATCCATTCGATATGACCCGAGGCGAAAAGTCCCGAAAGGGCCATGAGCATAAGAGTCACGGTGCAATTGCCACCTATATAGAGTTTGATTCCAGACGCCAGACCAGAATCGATCACGGGCCGGTTGACGGGATCCAGCACGATAATGGATTCATCATCCATCCGGAGGGCAGAGGACGAGTCTATCCAATAGCCGTTCCACCCCTTCTTTCGCACTTCGGGGTAGACCTTTTTGGTATAATCGCCGCCCTGACAGGTAAGGATAATGTCCAGTGAAGAAAGAAGCTCGATGTCAAATGCATCCGCCAATGGAGGAATCTCGAGTCCGACCCCGGGGCCTTTCCCTCCAATGTTTGAGGTGGTGAAAAAAATTGGCTCAAATCCCTTAAAGTCCCGCTCTTCTTGCATCCGGCTCAAGAGAACGGACCCAACCATGCCTCGCCACCCGACAAAGCCAATTCGCAACATAATACCCTCCACACGCATCGGTTTCTGGAATGAAAGATTCTTATATAGGCTTAATCTCTCCCGGCTTCAAGAAAAAATGTACATTGTGTGTTTAGCTTAATGAAAATGTCCCCTCTAACTGGTGTATCAAGATGTCCCCATTATGAGAGGGGATATGGTAAGCATGAGTGAGAAAGAGAGGCAGAGGTATCATCTATTACAGATGGTTCTTAGGGGTAAAACTATCTTAAACGGTGCCGAGGGCAGGGGTTTCTATCCAAAGGACCGCTGTCTCTGTAGCTGTTTTACGAAAAGCGCACCCGTGATTTTTAGACCTGGGCAATGCAGGCGAAATAGCTGGTAAAAAAAACGTCGATGGAATCAGCGGAGGAGAATACCTGACTTTTTTCTTGACACCTGATATTGCATCTTTTAGGGTGATCTAGAGCCGGAGTTGAGGCGCGGTACTCAACATTAGCCGCAGGAAAGGGGAGCAGGCCCCGACCTTGATCTTGCGGTGAAAGGGTGTACCGCCGAAGTCCGCTATTGGCCTGTTACGAAAGTGGGCTGGGACTGCGGAGAAGATCCGTAGTACTGTCACGGTTTTCCGTGGAGCGCTCTCTTGGTTGGTTTGCAGCTGGAGCGTGTTCCAGCTGCTTTTTTTATTGCGACCCGGAACATTTAAAAAGGAGGTAAGAAGATGTTTAGCGGTTGTTATACGGCTTTGGCGACGCCGTTCAAGGGCAATGAGGTAGACTACGAAGGACTGAGAAGATTGGTGGAATTTCAAATCTCAGGTGGTGTGAGCGGAATACTCGCTGTGGGTACGACAGGAGAAAGCCCGACACTGACGTGGGAAGAGCACAACGAGGTAATTAAGGTTGTGACTGAGGTGTGCAAGGGGAAGTGTATGACCATCGCTGGGGTGGGGAGTAACAATACCCGAGAAACACTCGAGATTACTGAGCACGCAGCGCGGGTTGGGGCTGAGGCAGGCCTTTTGACGGATCCGTATTACAATGGGCCGAGTTCGCTTGAAATCCGCAGGGAATACGTTGCTCCTGTGGCTGAAAGGTTTCCCCAGATTCAATTTATCCCCTATGTGATCCCTGGTCGTACCGGTACACAGCTTCTCCCAGAAGACCTTGCTATACTACATAAGCAATATCCTAATATGAGCGCTGTGAAAGAGGCCACGGGGAGTATCGAAAACATGAGAAGGACAAGGGAGTGTTGCGGGGAGGATTTTGCGATACTGTCCGGCGATGATGATATGACCTTTTCTATGATGACAGATCCGCTCATCAAGGCAACGGGAGTTATCTCGGTGGCCTCAAACATTGCCCCCAAGGCAGTCCAGGAAATGACTAGGCTCCTCAATGAAGGGCAACGGGGCGAAGCAGAAAAACTCATGGATGCCTTGAACCCCCTTTTTGGGATTGTGACTGTAAAAACCCAGGAGGATAGCCCTTATGGCACAGTGCTTTGTCGCGCGAGAAACCCTCTCGCCACAAAGACTCTTATGGCGATCCTTGGCATGCCTGTTGGTCCATGTCGCCAACCACTAGGCAAAATGACCAAAAAGGGCCTTGACGTAGTTTTGAACGTAGGCCGCACCGTATGGAAGAAAAACCCCGATGTTCTCGAACCGGTCGCCGATTTTTTTGGCGTGGATATCGAAGCAAGGCTCAATGACCAGTCAATTCTGGCAGGGCTAACATATGATGAATATTAAGGGAAGGGGTTATGGGGAATGGGAAGCTGAGTTTTCAGGATAAGTATTATGCAAAGGCCTCGACAGGCTGTTACCGAAACCCCCTTTCGCTTGGCGTAAAACATTTTTTGACAAATCTAAGGCTCCCTCCAGGCGATGTCAAAACTCGCCTTTAGGGCTCAAACAGTTGACATCGCTTATCTTCCACTTCGCCGAGGGTTTTTTGGCAAAAAACGTTTTAATGGCCGCTCAAAGGGATTTCCGTTTGGGCAACAACCCGTCGAAATGTGACTCCTTATTCGATTACTAATGCTTATCCAAGATTTCCCTGACTTTTTGGGATAATTGGTCTAAAGTAAAAGGCTTCTGGATAAAACCATTGCACCGATGGTCAAGTATTTCAGCCCCTTGGCCATCGATGCCATTCCCACTTGCAAAAAGAACCTTTATGCCAGGGTTACTCTCCCTTATTCGGTGATAGGCTGCTCCTGTTTCCCGCAGATCCGGCGTAACTATGTCAAGGAGCACCATATCGATCTTGTCCTTATTCTCTTGATAAAGTTTAACG
>JAUVXZ010000155.1 GCA_030603345.1 Pseudomonadota bacterium | reverse complement strand
TGGGCAGGGGGGTATCGATAAGCTCAAGGCTCAGCTGGGTGCTTTTCTGTGGGAGTGTTATTCCTTTGGTGAAGAATCCCATGGTCTATCCCTGTTTGAGGTTTGGGTATTATAGTATCATATAAGTGATCAGGGATCAGTCTGCCG
The DNA here is from genome assembly GCA_030603345.1 of Pseudomonadota bacterium. Lineage (GTDB taxonomy): Bacteria > Desulfobacterota > DSM-4660 > Desulfatiglandales > B25-G16 > JADFWK01. The sequence continues at coordinate 7,964 of JAUVXZ010000155.1, read as the reverse complement.
CAACTGCACTGTCAGCGAAATGGCCGACCAAAGGTCATAATCTCCATATCGGAGATCTGCGAATTAAGAACACGCCATCTGTGTCTTAGTTATTCCTGAAAGTCAAAACGAGATGGGTGTGAGCCGGCGAAAATTTGCCCCTTCATACATTAATGAACCTTTATTTGTCAAACAGATTTTAGAGAAAAATGAGGTATTTTATAAGGTCGGCCGAATCAACTTGACCTGGAAAGAGAGGTGTGATTGAATTCTTTGGGTTGCGATCTGAGATCTGGGAAATGCGGATTCCGAATTTTGAATTGTGGATTTAGGGATTTAGGAATGATTACTATAGGCACTTATAACCCTGGCCCAGTCCTGGCCTAATGGCTTGCCTGCTGATTCGAGCACGTACTGGCTTGCAGACTCAGCAGGCTGACGAGAGGGTATAGCGCCAGGGCGGGCTTTAGTTCACTTTAGGCACTTTAGTTACTATGGATGTTGGACTCCTTAAAGATCTGTTACAGAAGGTAAAAGATGGCACCATAGAGATAGATGAGGCCCTTGAGAAACTCAGGAGACTTCCTTTCGAAGATATTGGTTTTGCCTCAATCGATCATCATCGGCATTTAAGGAGGGGATTTCCAGAGGTTATCTATGGGCGGAGAAAGAAGATAGAACACATCATGGCAATAATTGAAAAGATGGTCGAGAAAGGGGAAAACGTTCTGGTTACCAGACTTACTAAGAGCAAGGCCGAAGCTGTTAAGAAACGGTTCCCTGCAAGTGATTACCACCCTGATGCAAGGATTCTCACCTTAGCAACGAGATCTATAGAGAAGAGGGGGAAGGGCACCATTCTCGTAATCAGTGCTGGAACTGCTGATATACCTGTTGCTGAAGAGGCAGTAATTACAGCCCAGTTTATGGGAAATGAGGTCAAAACCCTTTTTGATGTGGGGGTTTCTGGTTTGCACAGGCTTCTGGAAAATGTGGAGACCATTATGGGGGCCTGTGTGATTGTTGTTGTCGCTGGCATGGAAGGAGCCTTGCCAAGCATTGTTGGCGGTCTTGTAGATAAGCCGGTTGTTGCGGTGCCAACAAGTGCTGGATATGGTGCCAGCTTCGGGGGCATATCCGCGCTTCTGGGTATGTTGAATAGCTGTGCCTCAGGGGTAACCGTAGTAAATATTGATAATGGTTTCGGTGCCGGGTATGCTGCCAGCCTGATGAATAGGCTATGAAAAAAGTGCCTAAAGTGCCTAAAATTTAAAGTGAACTAAAGTTATGAATAATACTGCCAATAATCCTTAGGGTAACTTCAACTTTGGCGGCCAACTCTTGCTTGTCTAAGATTGATGGATTCGTAAAAAGTCGATTTTGTTCTATCCGTGAGCATTTTGGGCGCACTCGAAGTGTTTCCCGCTTCAGCGGGACTAAAACTCGGTATAAGTCCCTCAAACAGTTAGCATTTCTTAACGCTGAACATCTCAAGCGCTTTTCGCCCAAAAATGCGCACCCTCGTTCACAAAATACTTTTTACGAGTTCGTCAAGATTGGGGTTGAAAAAAATTTACTTTAGGCACTTTAGCTCACTTTAGTCACTTAGAAACCTATTTTTTCCTTGCCTCATCCCTTATCTCCTTGACCATGGCCTTCAATGTGCCCACCTTTTCAAGTGCTGCTCCGTTCCAACAGGGAAAGATTGAGTTATTGTGGAAGAGGGGGTCAGAAACCAGGTCAAATCGTGAAACCGCCACTGCCTCTTTCCACATCTCTGTATGAGGTATAGGCGAGTATTCACTTAGATAGGGCAGGGCTCCTATTCTTCCAGCATATGTTATGGTTTCAGTAACCTGATCACCGGTTTGGCCGGGGAGGCCAATCAATACATATGAACCTATCTGATCCGTGGTAAATCCCGCTCTTTTGAGGTGCGCTACGGCCTGCTCAAACTCCTCCTCCAAAAACTTTTCCCCCAGTCTTCTCTGGAGCTCGGTATCAGAGGTTTCCAGTCCTAAACTGATCGATTTAAAACCTGCCTTATAGAGCAGGTTTGCTATTTCTTGGTCTATACAGGTAATGTGAAGGCCATTGGGACAGTGAAATCTGAGGTTGAGGTTGTTCCGTACTACCTCTTCTAGAAACACACAGATATGGGTGTGTGCATGTACAAGAAGGGCATCATCATAGAAGGCAAAATCTATGACGTTATGTTCCCTATGCCAAAAGATGACCTCTTCAAATAACTCGAGGGGCTCCCTTTCATGTAGTGAGGATGTAAGTAGTGGGAGGCACAGTAGGGACACCGAAAAGGACATCCGGAAGAGCCCAAGAGACAGACATAATCTATCTTGGTGAGCAAATCAAATGCTGGATAGGGCAAGAAAGCTTCGAGCTTTTCTTCAGGGGTAAAGTCTGGTATATTTTCTTGTAAGAACCGGGCTAACTCTCCAGGCCAGAACTGGCGAGGGGAAGAGATAACGAAATCGGCACCGGAATAAGTGCTGGCATGCCCTGGGCATAGGGTGGCATAAATACCACCGAGTATTACCGGTAGGTCTGGATAAACACCTTTGGCAAGGTGGATAGCCTCAAAGACTCCTGGGTACCAGTAGGTCATGAGGGAGGTAATAAGTATTGCCTCTGGTTTTCTTGCCTGTTCTAATGCTCTTGTAAATGCCTGTGGGGTTATGCCGTACCGACTGTAGGCCCTTGGAATAGTTGATAGCTGCGGAGGCTTGGGAACATTCTGTTTCCAGAATTTTCCGGTTCCATATCGACGCCGAACCGGTTTCTTTATGTCACCTGTTTCCTCCATGAGTGGGTGGTGGATATCGAGGCAATCTATGAGATGTACTGTAAAACCTGATTTCCGTAATCTGCCACCCAGATAGAGCAAACCTAACGGTTTTGCCCATAGATCATAGGCTGCAAAATCATACACCCAGGGATTGATCAGTATTACTGTTGGTTTCATAAAGGATTTGATGTTTATTGGGTTTTAGCATAAGAAAGATAAGAAACTCAAGAAACACAACAAGCCATGATCAACGAACATTATCTACTATCGAAGAGGACTCTGTGAGAGCTGTGGTGCAGCGGGTCAGGATGGCTCAGGTACGCATTGGCAATGAGGTTGTGGGCGAGATTGGTCACGGTGTCCTGATCTTTCTGGGCGTAGGTACAGAGGATAACAGTGACGATGCAGATTACCTGGCATCGAAAATAGCTCACCTGAGAATCTTTGGCGACGATCAGGGAAAGATGAATCTGTCGCTTTTGGAAACAGGTGGCGCGGCACTGGTTGTATCACAATTCACCCTTTGGGGGGACTGCACAAAGGGAAGGAGACCTTCTTTTATTCGGGCGGCTGATCCTGGTGTTGCAAATGGTCTATATCAGCAATTCATCTCCTTTTTGAAGGACAAGGGTATTCAGGTGGCCGAGGGAAGATTTCAGGAGATGATGGATGTCCACCTTGTGAATGATGGACCGGTCACCATGTTACTTGATAGTGCCAAAACTTTTTAGACAGGGAAGGTTTTATCATGGATTACAGAGGTGAGGAGTTTTCAGAAAAAACTGATGAACTGGGGCTTCCGGAAACAACGGATAAGAAGAAGAAAAGACGGGGGGTTTCTATTCTTAGATGGGTTATTATTTTTGTTGTTATTATCTATTTCCTCTTGTCATCTTATCGTGTTCCTCTGTTAATCCAGATGGGTAAGTATCTTATTGTGGAAGCTGAGCCAAGGAAGGCTGATCTCATTGTCTGTGTTGCCGGGGGGGATGTAGAGAGGGCCCTTGCGGTGGTTGATGTTTACCGGCAGGGTCTTGGACCCTACATTTTTAGAGCAAAAGAGGAGAAGCCAGATGGTTTCGATTACCTTAAGAAACAGATCAAGAACTATCCTACTGGATTTGATTTATTTGAATTGATCATGGAGGGCTTTAAAATCCCGGAGAAGGTGATTCTATCCCCGGACGAGAGGGTTGGCAGCACCATAGATGAAGTCAGATTGGTACGGAAATTGGTGCTGGATAAGGGATTTAAGTCAGTGATCGTAATCACCTCACTCACCCATTCTCGGAGGGCCTGGTTGACCTTTAAAAAGGTCTTTAAGGATGATGATGTCGAGATAATCTCGCTCCCATCCCATTACCAGCTTTTCAATCCAAAGGATTGGTGGAAAAAGAGAAAATATGCCCGAGAGGTTATTATTGAATACCAAAAGTTGATCTACTATAAGATAGCGTATCTTATTTGATGCTGTCCGTTGCTTGTTGTTAGTTGGAATGGATTATTGCTCTCAATTCTCGCAACGCTACGAAGTTTGAATCTTATGAATTTTAGGGAATGCAAATGCCACGGATTAGTATCGTTAAAAAGTGTTTACTCAGTGGTATATTGGTTAGAGAGCGTTTACATAATTACGTCTGCCCGGTCATGCCAATTTTCTCAAGACGATATCTATAAGCTCCAAGGGAGGTGGCCACATATGTGTGGTTTGGATGAACAAGACGGAGACTCCCAGGGCTTCTGAGGTGTAAACCACACATATGTGACCACTGCAAGATCCGGTGGAATTTTTTTTGAGATATCGCCTTTCAAAAACAGCCATCACCTCCTTTCAAACGTGAACGACTACCCACTATGGTTTATGTCAACACTTTTGAACGATACCCACGGACTACGGACAACTGACAACCGACTACTGACTACCCTATGGTGTTGGCACCGGGGCACTGGTTAAGAGATACTTGATGTCATCATCGGTGAACACTAAGCCTCCACCGACAAAGAAGGAAGACATGCCCTCGTCGCTGATAAAATCATCGTAGCCAGCGGTAAGGTAAAGGTATTTAAAAAAGGAAAAATCTATCCCAGCTTTTAGGTGGGCTCTTCTGTCGATATCAAAGTCAAAGGCCTCAAGGGTTAGTTTTAGCCGATCATCGAAAAGATAGTAATCCAGCCCAACACCACCTGATGATTCTATTATTCCTCCACGGAGCACCAGATCTTGATACCGCTTTGCTATCTGGGCATTAAATTTTAACCTATCTCTCTCACTCTTTACCTCATGTGTCACTGTTGTCCCCCCACCTGGGGTCTCGGTGGTGACGGTATCCGTAACAGTTACTCTTCCACGAGGGTCTGATACAAGACCGAGGAGATAATATTTATCAGCCTTGGGTTGAATCCTAAGGTCAAGATATGTTTTGGTGTCGTGGTGCCGGGTGAGTTGCTCTAGGCGGAAATCTATATCAAATTTGAATGCATCGGTCCTGGTAAAGTACTCGTTTATTCCCTGCAGCGTTTCTCCTAGGTTCTCTGCAACCTCTTCATCATTAATCAATGTACCAATTGTTCCTTTACCAGAGTCGATCTTTTGGGCCACACTCTTTAAGGAGGCTAATGTAGCATTGAGATCTTCGATAGTCTTTGTGTCATGTACCAATCTCCCCAGGGTACCCTCTCCCCGTTCAATTCTTTGGGCTATCTGGTTAAACGATTCAATCGCATCTTTGAGTTGAATAGTGGTTTCCCTCACGTTAGCCACGATTTCACTAATCACTTCCTTGTTGGCCTCTGAAACCTCCTTCATGTCTCTGCTGAACTCCTGAAAATTGGCCAGGAGGGCGTTAACCCTCTTTTCATTATCTAAGATGATCCTATTTAAAGAGGCAGTGGCGGCGTTTATATTGTCCAAGATCTGCCTCATCTTCACTTCCCCTTCTTTTCCTCCCAGAACATTGCCGAGGGATCTTGAAACCTTTCTTATGTCTAAGGCAACGTCGCCAAGTCTATTGAGCAACTGATCGATATCAGTGGGCGTATAGGCGTTTACTATCCTCTCCCCACTCTTTAAAGATGGGAATTCTGGTTTGCCAGGGATTATCTCAATGAATTTGTCGCCCATTAAACCTTTTGTACGGATAAAGGCCTTTGAATCAGATGGTACTGATATGTCAGGGTTGATTCTCATGGTTACCTTGGCCTTCCCTCTTTCCAGGGCAATGTTTTTGATCCTCCCTACCTCTATACCTGCTATCTCCACCGGTACATCTATATTAAGACCTGAGGCACTATCAAAATAGGCAACGATCTCATATCCTTTTTCCCTTCCGATTTCAAACTTGCCCACCTTTACGGACATGTAGGCGAGTATAATGATGCCAGCCAGGACAAAAAGCCCTACCTTTATTTCCGTACCGAAATTGCTCATAGTCTTAAACCTAACCTATCAGATGGCAGCGTAAAGAGTCTTTGGTTATCTAAACTACCTGTATCGGGCCTTCCACATTACCCTCTAGAAATTGTATAAGAGCAGGGTTGTTGCTCTTTTCAATTTCCTCAGGGGTCCCATATTCTATTATTTTTCCCTCATGCAGCATGGCGATTGTATGGGCGATCTTGAATGTGCTCTTAATATCATGGCTTATAGCTACACAGGTTACATTAAGGCGATTCTGGATGTCAATGATGAGCTGGCCAATTGCATCAGCCATGATCGGGTCAAGGCCGGTAGTAGGTTCGTCAAAAAGGATAATCTCTGGCTCAAGGGCGATAGCCCTGGCCAGGCCAACCCTTTTCCTCATACCTCCAGAAAGCTCTGAAGGCATTCTATCTTCCACACCCTTTAGACCAACATGGGAAAGCTTTTCACTGACAATCTCCATTATTTCACCTCTTGTGAGCCTTGTGTGCTCTACTAAGGGGAATGCAACATTTTGGCCTACTGTCATAGAGTCAAACAGGGCCGCCCCCTGAAAGAGCATGCCAAATCTTTTCCGCAATTCATTTAACTGGCGGTCATTGAATGCAGTTATATCATGGCCATCGATGTCTACCCTTCCACTGTCCGGCCGAAGCAGACCTATTATATGTTTTAGTAAAACGCTCTTTCCAACCCCACTCTGGCCAATAATAACCGTGATCTTACCCGCCTCAATGCTTAGATTCAGACCGTTAAGTACGACATTATTTCCAAATGATTTGCAGATATCTATTAAATCTATCATATGCAGAAAACGAACTAAAGTTTGTAAGATATGCGATACCCAACCCACATCTCATATCGTATATCCGCCCGATTCAAGAGCTTTTTCTTATTGTACAGTCCAAAAAGGACAAAAATTTTCTCGAACTTCTGCTCGCCAAAACCTAAAACATTATAGATGTAAGGAGATAATCGCTTATCAGGATCAAGACCGATGAAAGCACTACTGCCTGCGTAGTTGCCTTTCCTACGCCTTCTGCTCCCCCTTCTGCATAAAATCCTTTATAGCATCCTATGTAGGTTAGTATCAGGCCAAAAAAGATGGATTTAGTAAGGCCGTGAAATATATCCTCGACTTCGAGAATTTCAAGTATATTGGCCACAAACATCCCTGAATTTATATTAAGGAGAATGACACCAACAAAGTAACCACCTAGTATACCCAAAAAATCTGAGACAATGGTCAGAACTGGAAGCATAATAATGCCTGCAATAATCCTGGGGACAATAAGATAGTTAATTGGATTTGCAGCCATCACATAAAGGGCGTCAATCTGCTCGGTTACCCTCATGGTCCCGATTTCTGTGGCCATTGCAGAACCTGCCCTGCCATTAACCATCAGGGCCGTTAAAACAGGTCCCAGTTCTCTGGTCATGGCTAACGCAACTGTTGAGCCGACGAGGGTCTCTGCTCCAAAAAGCTTAAACCCATGATGGCTTTGAAGAGCAAGTACCATGCCAGTAAAGGTGCCTGTCAGAACAACTACAAAGGTCGATTTGACCCCAACAAATTCCATCTGTTTGATGATTGCCTTAACCCGGTAAGGGGGAAGCATCGCCCAAAGAAAAGCCTGTGAAAGAAGGATAAAGATCCGCCCCGTCTCTCTTATGATTCCTATGGTATTTCTTCCCAAATAGGAAATCAGGGAATACATTAATTCACCATTAGTGTCAGCAGTCCGTTGTAATTGTTCTTCTAGC
>JAUVXZ010000258.1 GCA_030603345.1 Pseudomonadota bacterium | reverse complement strand
TTTATGCTTGGGCCTGGTACGGCAGAACTACTCTACCGGTTAGTGACAGACACCTATGATGCGGATGATGCAGAAGTCTTGAAAAGTTTTGATCCCTACCGTGATTTCGGGGATCAGGAGATGTTTAAGTAAATTGAAAATTGAAAATCTTCAATTAAGGGGGGGTTCTTTGAGAAGTGTTTACGATCTAGTCGTAATCGGTGGAGGAGTTATTGGCTCGAGTATCGCGTATAATCTGGTCAACGACGGATTCGATGGGAAGATACTGGTTATAGAAAAAGACCCTTCCTATGAATTTGCATCCACCACCCTGAGTGCTGGTGGCGTGCGGGAGCAATTCAGTCTTCCTGAAAATATAAAAATATCCCAATATGGTTTAGGTATTTTCGAGAACTTCGATGAGATAATGGATTGTGATGGGGATAGAGCCCACGCAGAATTCAAACAGCGAGGGTACCTCTTTCTTGGTAATGAAAAGAACTGGCCAATGATCAGAAAGAATTATGAGATACAGAGGGGTCTGGGCGCACGGGTATCACTGCTTTCTCTCGATGAGCTAGGGGAATTAGTCCCTCACATGAATACCGATGATCTGGCAGGTGGTTGCTTTGGCTCTCGAGACGGGTACCTAGACCCTTACGGGATTTTGCAGGGATACATAAAGAAGGGCAAAAGATTGGGCGTAGAGTATCTCTACGAAGAGGTGACGGAAATCGAAGTGGCAAGAAGAAAGATCGAAGGTGTCACCACTGAAAAAGGTACACGGATAAGATGTGGCATTGTTGTAAATGCTGCTGGCCCGTATGCATCGGTTATAGGAAAAATGGCCGGAGTAGATTTACCAGTGGAGCCTATAAGAAAGATGGCATATGTATTCGATCCAAAGATCAAATTCGATTATGATCTCCCTCTCGTCGTTGACACAGATGGCCTCCTCTATTTTCGCCATGAAACTGGTAAAGCCATCTTGACAGGTAAATCAATACCTGATGAGCCTTCCGGGTTCAACTTTGAGTGGGATCGGGATTATTTCATGGAGGATGTTTGGCCTCAAGTAGCCAAAAGGGTTTCGAAATTTGATACCGCCAGATTGATCAGGGGTTGGGCAGGGCTCTATGCTATGAATATGAAGGATGGGAATGCAATTATCGGTCATCTTGGTGAGGTTGGGGGTTTTTATGGCGCGGTGGGTTCTAGCGGTCATGGCCTGCAGCAGTCTCCTGCAATAGGAAAGTGCATCTCAGAGTTAATCCAGTTCGGAAAATATCGGACAATCGATCTGTCTTGCTTTTCATTTCATCGTTTTGAGACGGGAAAGCTTGTTTTTGAAGAGGAAATGGTTTAAATATAGGGTCCTTGTCTAATTGGAACAGCCAGCCCCTAGCGGTGGTGAACAGTTACAAATCAGGAGGTTATAGGATGGCATCTTTGGAGAGAGATCAGAAAAAGGCATTACTTAGATTTGATTACCCTATTGCTCAAATCGAAAAGGGCTATACCAATCGAACATTATACATAAATCTTTCCGATAACAAGATCTCAAGCAAACCAGTTTCAGATGAAATGAAAAGGATATTTACTGGCGGACGGGGATTCGATTTATGGTTACTCTGGAATGCAACTAGCGAAAAGACCAAATGGAATGATCCCCAAAACGAGATATGCATAGCCTGCGGCCCCCTGGGAGGAACCACGCTCTACCCGGGCAGCGGCAAGAGCATTGTGACAACCATATCGCCAGCAACCGAAACGGTTATGGATTCCAATGTAGGCGGCTATTTTGGCCCCTATCTCAAATTTGCTGGGTGGGATGCACTGGAGATCCAGGGTAAGGCTGACACAGACGTCGTCATTGTAATAGACGGTGACAAGGGTGTGGTAAGCATAGTGGACGCGGAAGGCCTCCCGAGCGATACCCATCTTCTTGGCACGATCCTAGGTGAGAGGTATGGCGAGGGAAAACTGAGGTCCATTGCGTCCGTTTCGGCAGGCTCAGGGGCGGAACATACGTTGATGGGCTGTCTCAACTTTTCATGGTATGACAATGCTCGCAAGACATATCGGTATAAACAGGCAGGCCGGGGTGGCACGGGCACGGTTTTTCGGGACAAGAAGATACGGGCCATCGTTGCCAAGTTCTCCAAGGTAACAGCAGAGATAAATCAACCCGCTGACCCGGATAAACTCAAGGCAGGAGGAAGGGAATATAGCAAAGAGATCAGGACCCTTGATCCCCAGCAGAACGAGATGGCTCGGGTAGGAACAACACACTTGGTGGATATCATGAACGATCACGACTGCCTTCCTGTCAACAACTTTCGATTTGGGAGTCACCCCGATGGAAAGAGCCTCGGCAGGGAGGTATACTGGAAGAAGTTCCATCCCGGTTTCGACGGCTGCTGGATGGGGTGTTCGGTGGCCTGTTCGCATGTGGTAAAGGATTACGTCCTCAAGACGGGCCCTTACAAGGGACAGAGCGTGTGGGTTGACGGCCCCGAGTACGAGACAATCGCCGGGTGCGGTTCTAGCTGGGGTATATTCGACCCCGATTTCTTGATAGAGGTGAATTTCTATTGCGACACGTACGGCCTCGATACCATCTCGGTAGGTACCGCAACGGCGTTTGCCATGGAATGCTATGAAATGGGACTGATAGATAAGACCGTCACTGGGGGCGTGGAGCTCGGTTTCGGGAACAAGGGAGCGGCCTTAGAGGTGATTCACCAGATGGCTAGGGGTGAAGGTTTTGGCGCTGTAGTAGGCCAGGGTGTGAGGAGAATGAAGGATCTGTTTACCAATGAATACGATGCTGACATGAGTATCATGCAAGATATCGGTATGGAGTGCAAGGGCCTGGAGTTTTCGGAATACATAACCAAAGAATCCCTTGCACAACAGGGAGGATATGGGCTGGCACTCAAGGGGCCGCAGCATGATGAGGCATGGCTCATATTTTTGGACATGGTCAATAAGTTAATGCCAACCTTTGAGCAGAAGGCTGAGGCCTTGCACTGGTTTCCTATGTGGAGGACCTGGTTCGGCCTCAATGGCCTTTGCAAGCTTCCCTGGAACGACATAGTACCTGAGGATAACAAGGGGACCCCGGAGCCGGCAAAAGTGATGAAACACGTGAAGTGGTATGCGGAGTTTTTCTCCGCCGTTACCGGTATAGAGGCCAAACCCGATGACCTGATCACGATGAGCGAAAAAATCTACAATTTTCAGAGGATCTTCAATCTCAGGCAGGGGTTCGGCAGGAGAGAGCAAGACAACATACCGTATAGGGCAATGGGGCCTGTTACGGCTGAGGAGTATGAGTCCCGCCAGAGCAGGTATGACGGGCAGCTCAAGGAACTGGATATCATGGATCCTTCAGGCAAAAGCACCGAGCAGAAGCTCAAGGCCCTGCGGGTATACCGGGAGGGTCAATACGAGAAGCTCAAGGATGCCGTGTACAAACGTCGCGGCTGGACCAGCGACGCGGTACCAACGCTCAACAAGATTAAGGAACTGGGAATAGATTTCGCTGATGTTTTGGAATTGATATCAAAATATCAGTAGGCAAGCAAAATCGGCAGATTCATATTTCTCAAGAGAAAAGGGATATCCGCAACAGCCTGATGTTAGTTGACATCAGATCGCATATGTCACAGAATTTGTGAAACCGTGCACTAAGAGCTTACGACAAAGGGCAAGCTCCGGCCATATATAGAAAAAACTCTGAGGAATCCGCTGCCTCCGTGCCAGCAAAGGCATCATTCTCAAGCCCGCCTCCTGCCGGCTCACTTTAGCCCCCTATCGGAAGATATGTTTTTTCTTGACTAAAAGAAACCAAACTTTACAATGATGCGGGTCTAGTTCAACAGAGAGCACTGTGTTCGCACGGTCTGCGTCAGGGGTTTGGATCTCGGGATCTGCACCATAAGACTCATCTTGGAATAAAGGAGAATAGAGATCATGCTAAAAGAAAAGAAAATCGGCGTCATCGGGACGGGAAATATGGGAGAGGCACTGATTAGCGGACTCCTCCATTCCCGATCATCCACACCCGAAAATATTATCTGCTCGGACATTCGCAAGGATAAGCTTAAATATAGTAAAGGAGTCATATGGGGTACTCACAAGTGGAAACAATCTCAATGTGGTTAGTGCATCGGAGATAGTTGTCTATGCAGTGAAACCTCAAATTATGGCCTCGGTGCTGAGGGAAACAGCGACCTCCGTGGATATGTCAAAACTCATTATCTCCATTGCCGCTGGTGTCCCGTTGTCGGCCATAGAGTCGTGCCTCAACAAGGACCTGCGCCTTGTTCGTGTCATGCCCAACATACCAGCATCCGTTAAGGAAGGCGCTGCAGCCATTGCACCTGGAAAACATGCACTCAAGGATGATCTTAAGGTAGCCAAGGCCATCTTCGATTCCGTGGGGAAAAGTGTGATTATCGAAGAGGAGCTCATGGATGCCATAACCGGGTTGAGCGGCAGTGGC
>JAUVXZ010000294.1 GCA_030603345.1 Pseudomonadota bacterium | reverse complement strand
CTTTTTTTTCTGGGCCTTTTTTTGGCAGAAAAGGTGAGGGGGTATTCTCTCTATACCTTACCGGAAATTCTTGAAGTTCAGTATGGGCCTCAAGCGAAAGTCCTTGCCTCAGCCTTGATAGTTATCGCCTGGATGGGTATTATCGCTGGTCAGATAGTGGCAGCAGGAAAGATCTTGGAGACCATGGTAAAGGTTTCACCGTCCCTTTTAATGATTATCACCGCTTCAGTCTTTATCATCTACACCCTGCTCGGAGGCCAGCATTCTGTTGTTCGCACGGACACAATTCAGAGTTCGATCCTTATTATTGCAATTCTCATTTCCATTCCCTTGTGCCTGAGCAGAGTGGGAGGACTTTCTCTTCTGAGAGATACCCTTGGCGGAGAGTACTTTTCCTTCCCGGTTAACCAGTATTTTTCCTGGAAGTCTTTAGCAGGATACCTGTTCCTGGTCGGTTCCGCCTATTTGGTGGGGCCAGATATATACTCACGGCTCTTTTGTGCTCAGAACAAAAGGATCGCCAGGCGGGCCACCATCACAGTAGCCCTGGCGTTAGTACCATGTGCCTTTATCATAACGATAATAGGTATGTCGGCCAGGGTATTGTTTCCCCAGATTAGCCCTGAGGCCTCCTTCCCCACCATGATTAACCATGTGTTCCCCGTAGGGTTGAACGGGCTCGTTATCGCCGCACTCCTTTCTGCTCTCATGTCATCAGCAGATACCTGCCTTTTGACAACGAGCACGATTCTTTCAGTGGACATAGTAAAGCCCCTTGCTGGGGCTGGTATGCCAGAGAGAAGATTGCTTTTGCTCACCCGTTTCTTTATTGTTTTGATCGGCATCATTTCTCTGTTAGTTGCACTGAGGCTGAAAGGGGTCATACCATCTCTGCTTCTTGGATATACTATTTATACCTCCGGACTGGTGTTTCCTATTCTTCTCGGGTTTTATCGCGATCAGCTCAAACTCAACAGAGAGGGGGCCATTTCCGCCATGGTGATCGGAGGCGGGGTGGCATTGATTGGGAAACTGATGGGATTGAATGATTTTGGCCTCTACGGCTTTTTTCTTTCCGGCCTTGTTCTGATGGGAGGGAGCAGAGTATTTCGACTATTGAAGATGAGAGGGTAGTCAGTCTTTGGTCTTATTGGCTAAAGATCCACGGGAAACAGATGTCTCTGCTCTTGCTCTTTAGATCCGGCACCCTCATCTTTTTTGTTTCCCTGAGCTGCTGAATTTCCCTTAAAGAAATACCGCTGGAATAAATGGTTAAATGCCGTCCATGACCCTTCCTGCCGGTCTTCCTTCAAGAGCTTGCTCAATCCGTTGATCTTTGCATCCAGGTCATCTATGAGATGAAGGGCAAAGGCCTCCAAGAACTTAGGCCTTTTGGGAGATCCGAAGTCAAATTGGCCATGATGACTCAGGATGAGATGCTTGAGACGGGTGGCAAGTTCAGTGGGGAAATCTTTCATGCTTTTCAGTCTTTCTTCTACCATCAAAACACCCAAGACAATATGACCCAGGAGCCTTCCTTGATCTGAGTATTCTATGCTTAGTTCAAAGTTAAGCTCATCAATCTTGCCGATGTCGTGCAGTATGGCCCCGGCCAAAAGAAGGTCACGATCAAGATCAGGATACTGCTCGACCAGCTTCACTGCCATTTGAGAGACCGCGAGGGTGTGTTCAAGGAGTCCCCCAAGATGTCCATGGTGGAAATGCTTGGCCGCCGGCGCTTTCTTGAATTGTGAGATAAAGCGATTGTCAGCCATAAAGGACTGGATAAGAGTTCTGAGATGCGTGTTTTCAATGTGGCGGGCCAGAGCTTTGAGTTCAGAAAGCATGTGAGGAATATCTTTGGGGGTAGATTCCTGAAACATTGCCGGATCAACAGGGGAGGCAGTCTGTTCTAACTCGTGTATCTGGACCTGGACCTGGTTCCTGTAGGTGCTTGCCTGTCCGGTAATAGTAACAACGTCATGCTCTCTGAATTGAGCAGATAGCTCCTCGACCTTATCCCAGACCCGGGCCTCAATGGCGCCTGTTTTATCAGTCAAGGTAAGGGTGAGAAAAGAATTCCCCTGTCTTGTTTTACCCATTGTCTTGCTTCTGACGAGATAGTCTCCTCTAACTGTATCGTTTTCCTTGATATCCTTGATCCAGATATGCTGCATTGTCTTACCTTTATAGTAGGCGTTCACAGGTTAAGAGTTCACCGTTCAAGGTTGCTTTTCTTTTGTTAACCTTCATCAACCCTGAACCTCTGAACCTCTGAACCCTGAACCCTTTGAGTGGATTCTTTACTTCCCCGTTGTAGATAGCAGAGAAATGTGTATTTGTCCAGACGCCTTTTCTCCTGTCTGAGGTGGTGAGTGAAACGGATCAAGCCTTTGTGGTAAAGAGCGTTGAGAAATATTGTTCTGGTCTTCGATCGGCAAATATATCATTTCTCTCGGTAATCATTTTATCTCTTGCCACAGTTATATCAACATCCGCAACTTCAACCTCTTCCTCTGTTTGCGAGGCCTGGATCAGTATATCACCTGTTGGATGTGCAATTGTTGAAAGACCGGTGAATGAGAGCTCTCTTTCGGTTCCGATTCGATTTGCCGTAACGGTGTAAACACGATTGGTAAGTGCATGGATGGGGACTGTTTTCTGGGCAAGCCCCGGTAGCACGAGGCTTGAAGGATGACAGATGATTTCTGCGCCTTTGAGCGCTAACGTTCTCCATACTTCTGGAAACACCCAGTCGAAGCAGACGAGCATACCTATTTTACACAATCCTATGTCATAAATTGGTAAGCCTGTGTTGCCCGGAGTGAAATAGTCTTTTTCATTCATAAATAAATGGAGCTTACGATATCTTCCAATATAGCCGCTCGGGCCGATAAGCACGGCCGAGTTATACAAAACCTCCTTATGCCTTTCATTGAATCCGGAGACTAGGTACAAATTCAATTGGCTGCACTTTTCCTCCAAGAATTGGATAAAAATACTGTTTTCTATCTCTTCTGATGTCTCATAGGCTTGTTCGTGAGAGACAAAATTGTACCCGGAATTACACAATTCGGGCAGTACCAGGATGTCTGCGATTTCACAGCCATGAAGTAACTGATCAATTTTTTGAATCGTTGCTCGGACATCTCCCAATACGGGTGCAAGTTGAATAAAACCGATTTTCAATATTCCCTCCTGCTGTACCGAAATGTTTCGGTACCGTTCAAAAGTTGTGACCCTACTCCGACCACTGCTGCAGTTCTATCATGTTTCCCTCTGGGTCCGTGACATACGCAAATGTGATCCTGCCCGCGCCCGGAATGTTTACAGAAACAAGCTGGCCAACTCCCCGGCCCCCTGCGGCAATCACCGCATCTCGGAAGGCTTGGACGTTATCAACCGCAAAGGCGATATGGGTTAACCCGGGCCGATTGATTGCTGTTTAATAGGAGATTGGCTCTGCCAACCACCACACCTTAACAAAAACGTTTACTCAGATAAACTAAAATTGTAGGTGTTCAAAGGTTCAGAGTTCACCGTTCAAGGTTGGTTTACTTTTGTTAAACTTCATTCAACAAGAACCTCTGAACCCACAACCTCTGAACCCAGAACCTCTGTAC
>JAUVXZ010000034.1 GCA_030603345.1 Pseudomonadota bacterium | reverse complement strand
GGACAACTATTCGCGACCGCTTGTCTAGCCAAGTAAGAATAACAACTGAGATGAAGAGAAAAGACGGTAAAATGATTTATATAAGAAAGTCTTCCAGGGCTGAGTTATTTCATAAGAAAATCTATGATGCCCTGAAGCTTCTTTATCAACCAGGAAAAAAGGTAAAGACAATTTTATAAAAAATTGAAATCTGTAGTGACAAAACACGATCTTTGTCAAAGGTAATTTATTGATTTTAAAGGAAAAATTTCTTGGAGTCATGAACTTGGGCTAAAGTTCGAAACCAGCAAAAAGAGGTGATCTATTTTTTCTAATTGCCTCTTTTATCTCAATGACATAGTCTGGCCTGAGGTTATCCTGCCAACCAGGCATTCCTCCTCGCCATACGTAGGCCACTAACTCATGAAAGACTGCCTTGCTAAAGAGAAGTTCGGCCATACTAACCCTCTGTGCCCCCTCTTCCATCAGTACCGGGATTTGGGTAGATCGCGCCCATTTGCTGAGTAGTTCTTCCACAACAGACTTGTTTGCACCTCCATGCGGTTTCTGCTTGAACTCCTCAGGGTTTCGCGGAAAGGGGAACATTTGGTAAACATGGCCGATGAAACCTCTGAGGTCTGTGCCCTGGATTGCACCTGCCAGGTTGCCGATATCCTCTGGTTGATCAATGGAGTAGCCAGCCAGGCTAATATCATCCGATTCATGGCTCTGCTTCCCGGATATGTGCTTCACCATGGTGCAAAAGCAAGGGGCGAAAAAGAAGTAGTTTTCCAAGAGCAGAAGATCAGTCTCGATGTTGAAGAAACCAAAAGCGATTGGGCCATGGGTCAAAGAATGAAATGCTAACGGCATGAGATCTCCTTTGTATATCTTGGCGACGCCATTCGATTCTTGTCAGTTGGCCATTGAAAGGATCGAAAAAAATGATTTTGAATGACTTGCGACCAGTATATGCTAACCTTTTGTATTCACCAATCGCATGAAAGACTAGATACGACTGACCACTGACAACAGACAACGGACGGTATTCATATTTTTTTCCTTGCATCTCAGAACTTATAGATTATATCTTACCTTCCAAATAAAAACAAAATCTCAATTATTCCGCCACAAAGTCACTAGGACCCGCCCGCCTCCCCGCCTGCCAGCGCCTGAAGCGCAGCTGATGGCCGGCAGGTGGCGGGCAGGCACAAAGGAAAAAATGAGTTAGACTTCCTCATCAGCAAGGGAAATCTTGGTGACTGGATAGTAACAGAAATCAATCCTAAAAGGGGAGACCACGATGAAGGTTGTCATGATCGGGGGAGGTGGGGCATGTATCGTGTGTGCAAACACCCTTAGGGTGTTGAATAATCCGGCACAGATTGATATTTACACAAGAAGGCCCAGAACTGCATATACGCCATGCGAGCAGCCGTTCGTTCTCAGGGATACCTTATCGTTTGAAGATATGTTTTATGCTTCGCCAGGATGGTTTGAAAAAAAGAGGATAGGGTTACATACGGAAAAAAGTGTGGACGCTATCGACAGAGAGAAAAAGGTTATCAGGGTGGATGGGGAAGAGATATCTTATGATATCTTACTGATCAATACCGGGGCTGTTAATAAAATGCCGGACATTCCAGGGTTTGAAGGAGACAGAATACACTATCTTACCACAGAATTGAGACATGCCCATAGGATTCAATCGGTTATGCCCGGAGGAAAAAGAGCTGCTATCCTCGGGGGCGGAATAGTTGGGCTTGAAATGGCTGAAACACTGATCAAAAAAGGCTATTCATCTGTTTCCGTAGTAGTATCTTCAAAAGGCCTTCTTTCACAGCAACTTGATCCTGAAATGGCTGAAAAACTAAATCCTATTGTTGAAGGTGCAGGGGTCTCAATCCACTTGTCTACGTCCGTTACCAAGGCTGAGTCTGGGAAAAAGGGTATCAAGCTCTTTCTGTCAAGCGGTGAAACGCTAGAAGCAGACTGGGCCCTCGTTGCCAAGGGAATCGTTCCGAATGTGGAGCTCGCCAACAAAGCCGGATTAAGGATCGGCAAAACCGGTGGTATTGAGGTGAATCAGTACCTTCAAACAAGCGACCCTTGTATCTATGCGGCAGGAGATTGCATCGAAGGCTGGTATATGGTAGATGGGAAGAAGATCCTTACCGCCTTGGCAACACACTCCAATAGGAATGGCAGGGTCATAGGCCGGAATATCCACTTCGGAAATACCGTACCCTTTTTGGGCTCATTAAATACATTTGGGGCGGAGATTTTTGGAACTACCGTCGCAACGGTAGGGATAACAGAAAGAGCAGCCGCGAGGGCAGGGTTACCGGTTTTCTCCGTTGTGAGAAAGGGTATGACCCGAAAGCAGATGTTTGACGGAAACCAGGTATGGGCTAAATTGATTGCCGATCCAGATAAGCAGACATTGCTTGGAGCCCAGATTCTGGGCCCAAGGGAGGTCAGTAGGATAGGTGAGAGGGTTATCCTGATGATAGGTGAAGAGATCCCTCTGGGAAAAATCTCTCAGTATGAAACCATCTTCAGCCCTCCCCTGAGCAATGCGTATGACCTTATAACAAATGAGGTGGATATTCTCATTTCTGAGTTGTTAAAAGCGGAAAAATCTGTTAAATGGTAATGTCTGTTGCCGAAATCCCTTCGAGCGGTCATTAAAACGTTTTTTGCTAAGAAATCTTGGCGAAGTGGAAGATAAGCGATGTCAACTGTTTGAGCCCTAAAGGCGAGTTTTGACATCGCCTGGAGGGAGCCTTAGATTTATCAAAAAATGTTTTAGACCAAGTGAAAAGGAATTTCGGCAACAGCCTGTTAACAATGGACAACGGGCGCTACCTGTTCTGAACGGAACCAGGTTACAAGGCCATGTCCAAATGAATATTTACTAACAACAAAGAAACATAGAGGAATAGAAGAATGTCTAAGGTATGTGAAATATGTGGTAAGAGGCCTGTTACGGGCAATAATATAAGCCATGCCCACAACAAAACGAAAAGGCGCTGGTATCCGAACCTCCAAACCGTGCGAGTTGACATCAAAGGACAGACCAAAAAAATGAAGGTGTGTACGAGATGTCTCAGATCCGGACTGGTGAGTAAGGGGGCATTCCCAAAGATTGAGGTGCCTAAAGTTGAAAATGCCTAAAGCGCCTGCCCGCTCGCCAAGGCCTTGCGAGGCGGGCGGGCTTTAGGCATTTTAGCTCACTTTTAATCCTTCAAATCCGCTCCACTTTCAAAACCTCTTTGATCTTCTTAATTTTTGAAATAATATCTTTTAATTGATTATAATCGGATATCTCGATGGTAAAGGTGGATATCCCCTTCTTATCTACCGTTGTCTGGATATCTGCATCTACAATATTAGCCTCGCTCTGGGTAAGGATAGCGCTTATATTGGCCAGCATCCCCTTTTTGGAGATATTGGTAACCCTCAATCTTGCTAAATAATTCACATCTTCAGTACGCTCCCACTCTACTTCCACCAATCGATCTTGGTCAACATCCCTAATGTGCCGGCAATTTTTTGCATGAATGGTGACTCCCCTCCCCCTGGTAATAAAACCGATAACCGGTTCACCTGGCAGCGGGTGGCAGCACTTTCCAAAACGAATCAGCATATCACTCATTCCTTTAACCCTGATCCCGGTGTCTGCCTTCTTTCTTTTAATCCGTTGAACTATTTTCTGGATCAGGCCTTCTGGTCTATCCTCTTTTATGTCTAAAGGAGGAACGAGCCGGTTCAAAACCTGCTTTGGTGAGAGCTTTCCGTAGCCGATATTGGCCAGCAGATCATCGACACTGTTGAGTGAAAATTTATGGGCTACATCTAATATTTTCTCGCCTTTGAGTTGGCTGGACAAGGCAAGGTTAATTTTTCTGAGCTCTTTCTCCAGGATATTGCGCCCAATGGCGATACTCTCTTCTCTTTCTTCTTGCTTTATCCACTGTCTGATCCTGGTTCGAGCCGTAGATGTCTTTACAAAATTGAGCCAGTCTTTACTGGGCTTATGATTTTTTGAGGTTGTAATCCGAACAATATCTCCGTTCTTAAGCTGATAGCTCAGGGGGACTATTCGCTCGTTTACCTTAGCACCGATGCATCTGTTTCCAACCTCTGAATGGATGCTGTAAGCAAAATCAACAGGGGTTGCCCCAATGGGAAGTTCCTTGACGTCACCTTTCGGCGTAAAAACATAGACCTCGCCACTGAAGAGATCCAGCCTGACTGTTTCTAGAAAATCCTTTGGGTCAGTCAGGTTCTTCTGCCACTCGAGTAACTGTTTCATCCATGGGTACTGTCCGGACATCTTTTTGCCAGACTCATATCCCTCTTTGTACCTCCAGTGAGCCGCGATACCCTCTTCGGCAATTCTGTCCATGTCCCACGTTCTTATCTGTATCTCCATTCTCTCGCCCAAGGGGGCGATTACGGAGGTCTGCAAAGACTGATACATGTTGGCCTTGGGTAGCGAGATATAATCCTTAAACCGACCTGCCACGGGTTTCCACATCGAATGGATCAGGCCCAAAACCTCGTAGCATTCCTTTACAGCATTCACGATGATCCTAAAGGCCAGGATGTCATAGACTTGATCTATATGCAGATCCTGCTCCATCATCTTTCTATAAATGCTAAAAAAATGCTTGTTTCTTCCCTTTATCGTTGCCTTTATGCCAGCCTCATCTAATCGCTTCGCCAAGATTTCCTTTATCTCCTTGATAAACTTGGCCTGTCCCTCTTGTCTCTGCGCAATCCCTAATCGGATATCCCCGTAGATTTTTGGCTCAAGATAAAAAAGAGAGAGATCTTCCAGGTTGGACTTGAGCCAGTGAATACCCATTCTTCCGGCAAGAGGTGCGTAGATATCGAGGGTTTCCCCCGCAATTACTTCCTGCTTTTCAGAGGGTTGGAAGCCAAGGGTCTGCATATTATGCAATCGATCTGCCAGTTTGACCAGAATGACTCTAATGTCGGTGGACATGGCAAGAATCATCTTTCGGATATTCTCCGCCTGCTGCTCCTCTTTGCTCAGGAAATGTATCTTACTGATTTTGGTGACACCGTCTACTATGGTTGCCACCTCCTTGCCGAACAGATACTCAATATCCTTTAGTTCAGCTAGGGTATCCTCAACAGTATCGTGGAGCAGGCCAGAGACAATGGTCACCTCATCCATCTTCATGTTAGCAAGAATTCCGGCTACTTCTAAGGGGTGGGAAAGGTATGGTTCACCGGAGAGACGGACTTGACCCTTGTGAACCTTGGCTGAGTAAACATATGCCTTTTCAATGAGATTTGTATCTGCAGCAGGATGATAAGAGAGGATCCTTGAAGTTATATCATTTAAGCGAATCATAAAGGCCCTGTACAACCTCCTTTATCGCCGCAGGAGCCTTGCTCACGGGTACTAACGTGAGATCTCTGTCAGAGCGCAATTTTGTCTCGATAGCATCTTTCTGAAGTGTTCTTACGCTGACGGTGACCCTCACGGGTATGCCCAGAAGGTCAGCATCCTTGAGTTTGAAACCTGGTCTTTCATCTCTGTCATCCAGAAGGACTGTGAGCCCTAAATCAATCAGATGCTGATATAAGGTGTCAGCCACTTCTCTCACCTGAGGTTCATGGGTTTCAAGCAGGAGGATTGTCACCTCAAAGGGTGCAATAGAGATGGGGAAGATGATACCGTTCTCGTCGTGACTTTGCTCTATGGCCGCCGCCACAGTCCTCCCAATGCCTATACCATAGCACCCCATAATAATGGGAGCTTCCTGCCCGTTTTTGTCCAGGAAAGTGGCATTGAGAGCCTTGCTGTACTTGGTCCCGAGCTTAAAGACATGGCCCACCTCTATACCCTTACCAAACCGTAATGTACCACCGCATCTGGGGCACGCATCAGAGGGAATGATCGTCCTCAGGTCTGCATAGTGATCCACCTGAAAATCCCTGCCTTCGTTTACATTCAGGATGTGCCTATCCTCCTCGTTTCCGCCCATCACCATGTTTTTCATTCCTTTGATCCCGAAATCGGCCAGTATCTTAACCTCCAAGCCAATGGCTCCGGCAAAGCCCACTGGGGCACCAGTTACTGCAAATATGGTTTCCGGATCTGCCATGGTGAGTTCTTGGACGTTCAGAACATTTCTCAATTTAGTTTCATTCAATTCATGATCCCCCCGCACTAAAACGGCTACCGGCCCCTGCTCAGTCTGGTAAATAAGTGTCTTGACGATTCTCTCCGGTGCTACTGACAGAAAGGTAGATACCTCGTCGATGGTTTTCATTCCTGGGGTATCTACCACGTGTAATGGTTCTTTTTTTTCAGCGTGGTGAGAATCTTCTTCTTTTACCGCCACCTCCGCCTTTTCTAAGTTTGAGGCATACTCACAGTTTTGACAGCTGACGATGTCATCTTCGCCACTATTTGAGAGCACCATGAATTCATGAGAGAAACTGCCGCCGATAGGCCCGGTATCTGCCTCAACTGCCCGGAATTTCAGTCCACACCTTCTAAAAATAGCCTCGTAAGCACGATACATACTCTCATAACTGCGGTTGCATTCCTCATCATCTATATCAAAGCTATAGGCGTCCTTCATAATAAATTCCCGAGCCCTCATTACTCCAAATCTCGGCCTGATCTCATCCCTGAACTTTGTCTGTATTTGATACAGGTTAAGAGGCAGTTGCTTGTATGAATGGATCTCTTTTCGTACTAGGTCTGTGATGACCTCTTCATGGGTTGGGCCCAAACATGATTCCCTGTTGTGTCGATCCCTGAACCTCAAAAGCTCAGGCCCATAATGCTCCCATCGACCGCTTTCCATCCACAAATCGCCTGGTTGCACACTGGGCAGTAACACCTCTATGGCACCTGCCCTGTCCATCTCTTCCCTGACAATATGCTCCACCCTTTTAAGGGCTCTCAAACCATAGGGAAGATAGTTATAGATCCCTGCTGAAAGCTTTTTGATCATGCCGGCCCTGAGCATTAACTGGTGGCTGATGATCTCAGCCTCGGCCGGTACCTCTTTCAAGGTAGGGATAAAGAATTCAGAATATCGTCTTGACATAGATGCCATAATCGAAAATTGATGAATGACTATTGGAAATTGACAATCAAAGATTTAACATACTCAATCTAAAATCGGAAATCGAAAATATTTATTCATCCGCCATTTTCTTCACTTCTGTAATGAGTACCCTTGCCAGATCCGACTCAGTCACTTTTTTCACCACTTTACCCTTCCTAAACAAGGTGCCCTGACCACGGCCACCAGCAATACCGACATCAGCCTCACGTGCCTCTCCAGGCCCATTTACTACACATCCCATAATTGCTACCTTAAGGGGGGCTGTAATGTGACTCAGAGCATCCTCAATCTTTTCTGCCAGGTCGAGAAGATCTATCTGGCACCTACCGCAGGTAGGACAGGAGATAATTTCAACTCCCCTCTGCCTCAAACCCAGGGCCCTCAGGATTTCATAGGCTACTTTAACCTCCGCAACCGGATCATGGGTAAGAGAAACCCTGATGGTGTCTCCTATGCCCTCTGACAGGAGCAATCCTATGCCCAAAGCATTCTTGACCGTTCCTGATATGAGGGTCCCGGCCTCGGTGACACCCAGATGGAGAGGGTAGTCAACTCTCTCACTCAGAAGCCTATATGCCGATACCATTTGCAAGACATCCGGGGACTTGAGGGAGATCTTGATTAAATGGAAGTCCAGATCTTCCAGTATTCTCACATGGCCCAGCGCACTCTCAACCATAGCCTCTGGTGTCGGGTGACCATACTTTTTGAGAGTAGCCCTGTCCAGAGAGCCAGAGTTTACCCCAATCCTTATAGGAATGGCGCGAGAGGCAGCAGCAACAACAATCTTTTGGATTTGTTTTTTCCCTCTAATGTTGCCTGGATTCAATCTAAGACCGTCAGCACCGTTCTCTATGGCTGCCAAGGCGAGCCTGTAGTCAAAATGAATATCGGCAACAAGAGGGAGAGACACCTGGGATTTTATCTCTCTCAGGGCAGAAGCAGCCTCCATATCTGGCACTGCCAGGCGAACAAGCTCGCAGCCGGCGTTACCGAGATCTTTTATTTGATTGACCGTGGCAGCCACATCCTGAGTCGCGGTCTTGGTCATGGACTGAACCACAACCGGGGCCCCTCCGCCGATCTTTACTCCACCTATACTGATCGTTCTACTCAATCGCCTTTTCATATGATAGGTCTTTTCCGAATGTGTATACGGCTCGGGTGCAAACCTGCAGTACCGACTATGCCACCATTCCGGTATTCCATACAGGGCGGCGCGCTTCAGTTCACTTGTAGCAAGCACTAATCCCCTATGATCTTTAGAATCACGTGTAACGGCATGGAGATCTTTAAAGCGGGGAAGCTAATGACTGGTAAGTTATGACTAAGCTATGGGTAGATAAATTCCAAAAATGTCGGCTTCCACGTACCGGTCTTTTCTTGCTTGCCAATCAATGAACACGGGCTTCTCTATATTGATTATACCAGCTATAATCATAGATTGCATATTGAAGTCTAGCTACTCAGGTATCTTGCCACAAAGTCACCAAGACACCAAGATTATGGAATTATTCGTAGGCGTTCACAGGTTCAAGGTTCACCCCTGCCCGACGGATGGCAGGCGGGGTTCAGGGTTACATTTCTTTCGTTAACCTTGCTCGTAAGACTTTTCAGACCTGCCCGCCGGAAGTATGGCGGGTAAATCGGGCAGGTCTTTGGGTCTTTGTGCCTTGGTGGCTGAATAGTTACATTGAAGTTAGCTAAAAAGGTAACCCATGTCAAGGCGATTTCTCCTGGTCATAGCCCCGGAGGAGGAGCGCTTTCCATACCTTATGTAAGGAACGCAGGGATAAGCGGGGGGTTGGACGCATTTTTTTGGACGATTCGCAGGGGGCGGATGCCCCTTTGTTCGGACCTTTAGTTGTCTGTGGTTGGTACATTTGCTCCTTTGTGAAAATGGAAGGTTGTTGAAAGGCTTGAATAAAAAGGGCGGGTCCGAGGGAACCATATCCTCTGATAAGTTCTGCCCCTATCGCGAGCTCTTGCGGATTTCTGCACAAGGTAACGGTTGGAACAGACTCGGCTTTTCTCTTGCACTCTCTTAGTATATTCTGTTAAACTTAAACAGGCTGTTGCCCGAGCGAAAAGGGATTTCGGCAACAGCCTGTAAATAAATAAGCTAGCAGAATTAATACAAAAACCCTCAGATTCCTTTGAGGAGGTGGTCCACTAACATATCCTCAGGCGGAAGCTTTGCACAGCGGCACAATTTCCGTCATGTGGGCAGGAGGGCAAAAACTGTTAGCAGAAACTTAACATGCCAAGGAGGAAAATATGTCAGAAGAAGTAACAGAGGGTGAAGGCTTTATCGTTAAGGATAAAAGGACTTTTGATAGCGAGGGAAAGGTGAAGGAGGAGCTTGAGAAGGCTCCCGATAGCGAGGAAGCGGTAAAGGAGGAAGGGGAAAAGGATGCAGGGGAACAAGCTTGGAAGAAAGAGCAAGAAACTCCTCCCTTGCCAGAAGTAAATTTTTCATCTTTTCTTCTCTCACTGAGCTCCTCAGCACTCCTTCATCTGGGGGAAATCACAGATCCTCAGTCAGGAGAAAAAAGGAAGGACCTGGCATTAGCCAAACAATCGATTGATATCATTGGGATCCTCAAGGACAAGACCAAGGGCAACCTCAGCGAGGAAGAGGAAAACCTCCTCCAGAATCTTCTCTACGATCTTCAGATGCGGTTTGTTACAGCAAGCAAACAAGAATGACCTCCAAACCTGCAAGAGAGCAATCGAGCGCCGCTTTCATCAATCAGGCCACCATTGAAATAGAGGCTCCGGCTAAGCTCAATCTGTTCCTGAGAATCAGTGGGAAGAGGGCCAATGGGTATCATGAGATAGAGTCTCTTTTTGTCCCAGTGGCTCTCTATGATAACTTAAAGATAAGTATAATAGAAGAGGGGATAGAGGCGTCGTGTAGCGGAAGGAAACTGCCTGAAGGGCAGAATAATCTTGTGAATAGAGCGGCGCTTTCCTTTCTTGAAGAAACCCGAATCAGCAAGGGAGCTAAAATAAGCCTCATCAAGAGGATACCTATCTCTTCCGGCTTGGGCGGTGGCAGCAGTGATGCCGCAGCAACCTTGAGAGGACTCAACACACTTTGGGGCAACCCGCTCTCGAAGAGAGATCTCGAAAGGCTCGCTCTTTCTTTGGGCGCAGATGTTCCATTTTTTCTCTTACAGAGGCCAGCGGTAGCCAGTGGGATTGGAGAAATACTCGCGCCAATAAAGAACTTTCCGGATTTGTGGTATGCTATTGTGAGTCCGAACCTGATGGTCTCTACGGCGTGGGCTTACAAGAAGGCCAGATTGGGGTTGACAGCTGGAGCGAATCAGAATATAATAAATACTTCTGATGGCGCCGCTCTCAATATCCCAGATTTACTTTTCAATGATCTTGAAAGCGTTACCTTGAGCAAATATCCTTTTCTTAGCTCCATTAAGGCCTCCTTAAAAGCATTAGGCGCTCTTGGTGCCTTGATGACCGGCAGTGGCCCGAGCGTTTTTGGTGTTTTTGACTCAGAGAAAAGGGCCCATGAGGCTGGGAAGGGGCTGGTCCGCCAATGGCAGAGACACGATGTGTTTGTTGTGAAAGGATTGAGTTAAAACTATTCTGCAAGAAAGAATTGCCAATTCTAAAGCTCAAATGAATATCGAAGGGCAAATTGCAGAGTTTGACATGTAAGCATCTTTGTTTCGTTTGGCGTTTGGATTTTGAAATTTGGCATTAAAGTTCTGGGGTGTCGTCAAGCGGTAAGACACGGGCCTTTGGAGCCCGCATTCGGAGGTTCGAATCCTCCCACCCCAGCCAATATTGAGGGGATGGTTTTTTGGAGCGCGAGAGGAAGATCCTGTGTACGAGCTTGATGATAGTTTGAAGCTATTTGGTGGCACAGCTAACATAGACCTCACCAAAGAGGTATGTGATTATTTAGGGATCATTCCCGGAAAGATGGTAAACAAAGCCTTCAGCGATGGAGAGATTCGGGTTGAAATCGATGAAAATGTAAGGGGGAGAGACACCTTTATACTTCAGTCTACTTGTAGCCCAGTTAATGATAACCTTATGCAGCTCTTGATAGTGACCGATGCACTCAAAAGGGCCTCGGCCAGAAGTATAACGGCTGTAATCCCGTACTATGGCTATGCTCGGCAGGACAGGAAGGTTAAGCCACGGGTTCCTATAAGCGCTAAGCTCGTTGCCGATCTGATAACCGTTGCTGGGGTGGATCGGGTGATATCAATCGATCTGCATGCTGGGCAGATACAGGGATACTTCAATATTCCCGTGGACAATCTGTTTGCAGCACCGATTCTTTTGAGCTACATCAGGAAGCATTTTGAAGGCAACCTGTCGATAATATCCCCGGATGCTGGTGGTGTGGAGAGGGCACGGGCCTTTGCTAAGAGGCTCAATGCCTCATTGGCCATAATAGATAAGAGAAGAGAGGAACCGAATGTTGCTATGGCCATGAACATAATTGGGGATATAAGAGGAAAAACAGCTATCATTCTTGATGACATGGTTGATACTGGTGGCACGCTTGTTCAAGCTGCTGAGGCATTAATCAAAAATGGCGCTGCACAGGTTTATGCCTGTTGCACTCATCCAGTCCTCTCTGGTGATGCTACAAAAAGGATAGAGGGCTCGCCTATTGAGACCTTACTCACGACCAATACGGTTCCGCTCAACAAAAAGGCCGCGGCATGCTCAAAGATGAAGGTTGTTTCCGTGGCGGAAATCCTAGGAGAGGCCATTAAGAGGGTTTACTTTTCAAAGTCTGTCAGTTCACTATTTGTTTGATCTGCTGAGAAAGCCTTTCTTGTATTGATAGTTCAATTATTGGAGTTACCACATGGATACTATTCAATTAAGCTCTGAGATAAGAACCCAAACAGGTAAGGGGTCTGCTCGAACACTCAGAAGCACGGGCAAACTTCCAGCCATCCTCTATGGACCAGAGACTGATACCATCATGCTCACCTTAGATTGCACCGAGCTCGAAAAGGCCCTTAAAGGGAAATCCGCTGAAAGTATCCTTCTTGACCTCAGGATAGATTCCGGTAAAAAAGGGCAATCCAAAAAGGTCATGATTAAGGAGGTACAGAGGGATCCAGTTAAGAGAGATTATCTCCATGTAGACCTTTTCGAGATATCCCTGAAAAAAGAACTAGAGGTAGATATTCCTATACATCTGGTAAATACACCTATAGGAGTCACTGAGGGAGGCATCTTACAGCATGTTCGCAGAGAGGTAAAGGTATCGTGCATGCCGGATGATTTGGTGGACAAAATAGATGTTGATGTGTCTGAGCTTGATATCGGACAGTCACTCCATATTGGGGATATTTCTTTTCCTTCGGGGCTGAAATCACTTGAGGATGTGGATATTACCGTCCTCACCGTGGTTGCCCCTAGAGTCGACGAGGTAGAGGAAGAGGAGGTAGAGGGAGAGGAAGTGGAAGAAGAAAGAGTTGAAGAGACTGAAGGTGAGGAACCAAAAAGCGAAGAGGAATCTTGAGGACACATACCTGATAGTAGGGTTCGGTAATCCGGGTAAAGGATACCAAAATACGAGGCATAACCTTGGATTCAAGGCGGTTGATCTTTTCTGTTCACAATTGGGCCTTCATTTATCTAATCGACGTTTTCAAGCCTTAAGCTCAAGCACCAATTACCACGGAAAGAAGGTAGTAGTGGCCTGTCCACAAACGTTTATGAATCTATCTGGTCTCTCAGTTAAGTATTTGTTTGACTACTACACACCTGAGGTCAGGAACCTCATGGTAATCCACGATGACCTTGATTTAGGTGTAGGTCGCCTCAAGATTGTCCGTGGAGGAGGTGCAGGAGGTCATCATGGGGTAGAGTCTGTAATCTTTCATCTTATGACCAATGAGTTCAACAGAATCAGGATCGGTGTAGGGCGGCCTCGATATGATGAACCAATTGAGGATTTTGTTTTGAGCCCACCCTATGAGGATCAAAAAAAACCAATCAAAGACATACTCTATTCAGTCGTAGAGGCCATTGAATTGTTCATTATGAATGGTGTTGAATCGGCAATGAATAAATTCAATTCTCTGACAATGAGGGAGAAGGAGGTGGAACGGTAGTGCAAAGTCTGACTGTTTATGCGGCTTGGTTAGGGATCGTGGGTCTGATAATTGCGTATCTTGTTTATGTGTATGTGAAAAAACAACCCAATGGTACCCAGATAATGCAGGACCTGGAGGGTATGATTCATTCAGGTGCCATGGCTTTCTTGCGAAAAGAATACTCTGTTCTCGTTTTTTTTATAGCTATTGTTTTTCTCTTACTTGGGTTTGGGATATCCTGGAGAACGGCTATTGCCTTTGTCACCGGGGCATTCTGTTCGATGCTGGCCGGATTTTCGGGTATGAGTGCAGCCACAAAAGGTAATTCTCGAACGGCAGATGCCGCAAACAGGTACGGTCAGACGAGGGCCCTCAATGTTTCGTACTTCTCTGGCTCAGTAATGGGCCTTTCCGTAGCCAGTATCGGTTTGCTAGGACTCGGTTTCTGGTTCTGGTATTATGGAGGCAACCCGGAAACCGCGCAATATATTAACGGGTTTGCAATGGGGGCAAGCTCAATTGCGCTCTTTGCCAGGGTTGGCGGTGGTGTGTTTACAAAGGCTGCAGATGTAGGAGCTGATCTGGTAGGAAAGATAGAGGCAGGCATACCTGAAGATGATCCTCGAAATCCAGGAGTTATTGCAGATAACGTGGGAGACAATGTGGGCGATATCGCCGGAATGGGGGCGGACATATTTGAATCTTATGTGGGGTCCGTCATTGCTACCATCGCAATTGGAGCCACCTTGTCTATTACGCCTGAATTTCTCAATCAATTTCCTATCCTGAAAGGCCTGGATCCAGTGGCCATAAAGCTAAAGTATATGGCAATGCCCATGCTTGTTGTTATGGCAGGATTACTTAGCTCCTTTGTGGGGGTATTCTCCATCAAGATCTTTCAGGCCGGGAACCCGGCAAGCGCCCTCAGAAATACAACCTATGTGGCAGCTGCTATTTTCCTGATTTTGACTGCTCTCATTACACAATCTATGGGCATGCCCTGGGGAGCATTCTGGGCTATCTTTTCCGGTCTTTTGTGCGGTATTGCGATAGGGCTTTTGGCGGAGTACTACACCTCTGGACCCCCAATTAGGGCCATTGCTGCTCAATCGGCTACTGGCCCTGCAACTGTAATCATATCTGGACTTGCTGTTGGCATGCAATCAACCTATCTTCCCATTTTAGGCATCTGCGCAGCCACATTTGTTGGCTTCAAAACCGCGGGTATTTACGGCATCGGTCTTTCGGCAGTGGGAATGTTAGCAACGGTTGGTGCTACCATGACCGTCGATGCATATGGACCAATAGCAGACAACGCTGGAGGCATATCGGAAATGGCAGGCCTTGGCCCTGAAACCAGAAAGATCACCGATGGCCTTGATGCCCTTGGTAACACCACGGCTGCCATAGGCAAAGGTTTTGCCATAGGTTCTGCTGCCCTGACCGCGTTGGCCCTCTTCGTTGCATATACCCAGGCAGCAGGTCTAGCGATAATAGATATAAAGAACCCCATGGTAGTGATTGGGGTTTTTATCGGTGGCATTGTACCGATGCTTTGTGCAGCTCTCACTATGGCCTCAGTCGGGAAGGCTGCCTTTAGCATTGTGGAAGAGATACGCCGTCAGTTCCGGGAGATCCCCGGGCTTCTTGAGGGAAAAGAAGGGGCTAAACCAGACCCCGCAACCTGTGTCTCCATTGCAACAACGTCAGCCCTTAAAGAGATGGTGGCACCAGGCCTGATTGCTGTTCTTACTCCTGTGACAGTAGGCTTCCTCCTGGGAAAGCAGACCTTGGGCGGAATGCTTCTTGGTGCGACGGTCATGGGCGCATTTCTCGCCCTTTTTATGGCCAATGCAGGGGGTGCCTGGGATAATGCGAAAAAATACATCGAGAAAGGTAACTTAGGTGGTAAGGGCAGCGACAACCATAAGGCTGCGGTAGTTGGCGATACCGTGGGTGATCCATTCAAGGATACATCCGGTCCGGCAATGAATATCTTGATCAAACTGATGTCGGTTGTTTCCCTCGTAATTGCACCTGTGCTCCCTATGATTGGTTTATTTTTAAGATAAACATATGAAAACCTCAACGGAACTGGCTCGTTTAAAAAACAGAGAATTTTCCTGATCGAAATGCCGACCACGTAGTCTAATAGGAACAGGAGGTTACAATGTTTAAAATAGGAGATTTGGCAGTGTATCCAGCACACGGTGTTGGGATTATTGAGAGAATCGAAAAAAGGGAGTTTTCAGATTGCCAGGAAAATTTCTATGTCATGAGAATACTTGAGAACAACATGATCATCATGATTCCGTCGTCAAACGCTGCCCACGTCGGCTTAAGAGAGATAATAAACCGGAATGAGGTATCAAAGGTCTTCTCTATACTGCAAGAGACGGATATGTGTGTGGATGGCAATCAGACATGGAACAGACGGTATAGAGATTATATGGAAAAGATCAAAAGTGGCTCTGTTTTTGAGGTTGCAGAAGTCTATCGCGATCTAACTACTATCCAGCATGATAAGGAACTATCCTTCGGGGAAAGAAAGATGTTGGATACAGCCCGAAGTCTGCTGGTGAAAGAGATTTCTCTTGCCAAAAATATGAAGGAAGAGGATGTGGAGAGAGATATCCTGTTGAATATCTCTATACAAACCTCTGATGGATAGGAGGTTCAGGGTACAAGCCAATTGTGATAGATACGAGAGAGAAAACGGTAATCGTTGATCGCTCACCGCCTGCCTTGGATCAAAGGCTTGACAGATTTCTCTCTGATAATGACAAGGTTGATTTATCAAGGGCCCGAATTCAGAGCCTCATCAAGGCTGGCGCAATAACCGTTAACGGCGAGAGAAAAAAGCCCAGCTATCAGTTAAGATCGGGCGACAGAATCAAGATCCTCTCTGTGCCACGGCAGGTGGTTTTGGAGCCATCTGAGGATGTTGAGTTCGGTCTTTTGTACGAAGATAACTCGATTGTGGTAGTCAACAAACCTGCAGGGCTCGTAGTTCATCCTTCTGCCGGCCATAACACAGGCACACTGGTCCATGGCCTTCTCCATAGATGCGCAGATCTCTCTTCTCTGAGTGGTCCGACAAGGCCCGGGATCGTTCATCGGCTTGACAAAGATACCTCAGGGCTGTTGGTAGTGGCTAAGGGTGACCAGGCCCACACGTTCCTGGCAGATCAATTCAAGAGAAGAGCGGTAAAGAAACAATATCTGGCCCTCGTCCACGGATGTGTAGAAAAAGACAAAGGGATCGTCGATCTACCTATCAGCAGGAACCCGGCAAAGAGAACAGAGATGTTCGCATCCCTTTCAGGGGGTAGAGAGGCCATGACCGAATGGGAGGTTATGTCGGTTTTTTCTCTCGGTCTTTCTCTTTTGAGAATAAGCCCCCATACTGGCAGAACACATCAGATAAGAGTTCATATGGCACATATGGGTTTTCCGGTAGTTGGGGATGTTTTGTATGGATACGGGAAAAAATGGTGGAACCAACAATCCTCTCGCCTAAAAGAGTGCCGTGCTTTGGTGAAACGGCAGATGCTCCATGCGGAATTATTGGGATTCCTCCATCCCGACTCACTGAGGTATGTGGAGTTTGCGGCGCCTCCTCCCATGGATATGGCCTGCCTTCTCCAATGGCTCGATGAGAATCAATAAACAGAAATGTTAAATAAGAGGTAAAACCCCTTGACATAAGGGTATAGGCGCTATATTATTTAAAATACTATTTAATACACCCGCAAGAAATACATCCCTTACACAATTAGGTTATTAAACATTTCATCGTTAAAGGTCTGCTCTAAAATCAACGTTTACTCAATATTTTCAGAAATAATAGGATCATAGTAACGTACCTCATTCGAGGTTCTCTACTCCATTCCTCTACTTTCTGAGGGGGTTAAAAACCATGAATCTAGTCGAGCTTAAGGCTAAGAATATCAGTGAGTTGGTAGATGTGGCCAAAACGTTCAAGATCGAAGGTTCTACTGGTATGCGTAAGCAGGATCTCATTTTCTCCATTTTGCAGGCCCAGACAGAGCAAAATGGTGTAATTAAGGGAGATGGGGTGTTAGAGATTCTACCAGATGGGTTCGGTTTTCTCCGGTCACCCGACTCTAACTATCTGCCTGGGCCGGACGATATATATGTCTCACCGTCCCAGATCAGACGGTTTACCCTTAAGACAGGAGATACTGTTTCGGGCCAGATAAGACCACCAAAGGAGGGGGAACGGTACTTTGCGCTCCTCAAGGTGGAGAATATCAACTATGAGGACCCGGAAGCAGCTGCAGATAAGATACTCTTTGATAATATGATCCCGCTTTACCCCTCTGAGCGAATGACACTAGAGTCAGATCCAAAAAACCTCTCAACCAGGATTATGGATCTTATGACCCCCATAGGGAAAGGACAAAGAGGACTGATTGTGTCTCCACCTCGAACCGGAAAGACAATGATGCTGAAAGACATTGCAAATGCAGTGACCGCAAACCATAGAGATATTCACAAAATAGTGCTTTTAATTGATGAGCGGCCTGAAGAGGTAACTGATATGGCGCGCTCTGTGGAAGCTGAGGTTATTAGCTCAACCTTTGATGAACCTCCTCAACGCCACGTGCAGGTCGCTGAGATGGTTCTGGAAAAATCCAAAAGACTGGTTGAACATAAAAAGGATGTGTTTATCCTCTTAGACAGCATCACTCGCCTTGCCAGGGCCTATAATACCGTAGTTCCACCGAGTGGCAAGATCTTATCAGGCGGTGTTGATTCAAATGCCCTTCATCGGCCAAAGAGATTTTTCGGGGCTGCCAGGAACCTTGAGGATGGAGGAAGTCTCACCATAATTGCCACTGCCCTCATTGATACCGGAAGCAGAATGGATGAGGTAATCTTTGAGGAGTTCAAAGGTACCGGCAATATGGAGGTCAATCTCGACAGAAAACTGAGCGACAGGCGCGTATTTCCTGCTGTTGACATCAACCGTTCAGGAACCAGGAAAGAGGAGCTCTTGATTGAGGAAGAAGATCTCAATCGTATCTGGATCCTCCGTAAGCTTCTTGCCCCTCTTACCCCTGTTGATAGCATGGAATTTCTGTTGGAAAAGATCAGGGGAACGAAGACCAACAAAGATTTTTTGGATTCAATGAACCAATAATTCGGGTTTGTTCGCCTTAATCTTGATGATCTCGCAAAAAGTCTTTCTAACGTATGGATACCCGCATTCGCGGGTATGACGGATAGTGTATCTGATTGATATTGAATTCTTTGTTGTCATTCCCGCGTAGGCGGGAATCCAGATAAATGGGAAAATACGACTTTTTACGAAAGCATCAATCTTAGGCACTTATAACTCTTAATTTCTGATAGATGGAGACAAGCATCATGAAGAAAGATATTCATCCAACCTTTCAAAAGGCAATTGTTCATTGTGCCTGCGGAAACGATTTTGAAACCTTTTCCACTGCTAAAGAGATTACCGTCGAGATATGTTCTCAATGTCACCCCCTGTTTACTGGGCAACAGAAAATTGTCGACTCCGGGGGGCGAGTTGAGCGATTCAAACGGAAGTATGAGAATGTTGGGAAAGACAGCAAAGCTAAAAAGAAGAAACAATAAGCCACGAATGGGCACGAATGGACACAAACAAAAATGAAATTCTGTATAAAGATTTTTTATAAATAATTGTTCGTGATAATTAGTGATAATTTGTGGCTCCTAAGAAACTTAATTATCAATACGTTTTTTCTTATCTGACAGGATTTACTGGATCTATTGGATTTTCTTTTCTTTTTCTCAGTTTCCTGAAGAAACTGAGAAAGAAGAATCCCGCTATGCGGGAGAAATAAAAAACCGGGTTGTACATTTTCTATGGAGTGGCATAATGCCCATCTCTGGTTTGACCCCGGAGCTTTCTCTTGCCGCCTTTGGCGGCATTGGGTTTTTGTCCTTCCGTCCGGGAAGGACAAAAGAACAACAAAAATCATGTTAATCATGTTTACCCGCCATACTTCTGGCGGGTTAATCCTGTCTAATACATTAAGGAAGATAAATTAGAGTTTCTTTCATGAGTAACTCTGAAGCGCTGCGTCGGGGTCGAATGCTGACGGGCTGTTGCCCAAACGGAAATCCCTTTGAGCGGTCATTAAAACGTTTTTTGTCAAGAAATCTTGGCGAAGTGGAAGATAAGCGATGTCAACTGTTTGAGCCCTAAAGGCGAGTTTTGACATCGCC
>JAUVXZ010000040.1 GCA_030603345.1 Pseudomonadota bacterium | reverse complement strand
TGATAATCATCTTAAGGTTACCAAGGTAACGGCCTGGGAATCGGACTCTGCATGTGCAAGTTACAGTGGCTAGAGCGATAGAATTCCCACCGCACAATCACCTCACCTTATTAAATCAGTCAGAAACTAGCGGTTTCGGGTGATATGAAGAAGCCGACTGCTTATCTTATCATCAAGCCGGGAAGCCACAGGGCAAGTTGAGGAAAGATAGCGAGCAAGGCAACGCCCACTAACTGTAGCACTACAAAAGGCATGGTACCTGCTACTATATGCTTGCCAAAATCTACACCTCTGGGCGCTACCCCCTTTATGTAAAAAAGAGCCGGTGCCATGGGAGGGGTAAGGAAGGATGTCTGCATAGTAACACAGAAGAGCATGGCAGCCCACAGTGGGTCAAAACCAAGCTCTCCGATAATCGGTGTGAAGATCGGGACAAGAATTGGGACTATGCCAACCCATTCCATAAAGAGGCCAAAGATGAAGAAGGCGGCCATCATTATTGCCAGTATACCCCATCGCCCTATTGGTAAGCCTAAAAGAAAGTCTTTCACTAAATCCCCGCCTCCCACCAGCATAAAAGTTCCGGTGAAAACAAAGGCTGCAGCCACTATTAACATAATCATGCTGGAGATCCGTAATGTTTGATAAACCGAGTCTCTAAAGGTCTTCCAGTTGAGCTTTCGATAGGAAAGGGCTAATAGTATACTGGCAAATGCCCCCACCGCAGATGCCTCAGTAGGCGCAGCTACTCCAAAGAAGATTGTCCCCAAGACAGCAAGGATGAGGAAAAGCGTGGGGAACATTGAAGTCACTATCATTAAGAGTTTTTTCCCTACAGGAAGTGCCCTTTGTTCAGGTGGGAGTGCGGGACCTAGCTCCGGCCTAAGAAAACACCGGAAGATTATATAAATGCCGTACAGAGCTGATAGAGTCAATCCCGGCAAGATCGCAGCCATAAAGAGCCTACCAACCGATACCCCTGCCATGGGTCCATACACTACCAGCATAATGCTGGGTGGAATCAGGATGCCAAGGGTTCCCCCCGCACAAATCGTCCCAGCACTCAGGGCTTTGTCATATCCCCTTTTCAGCATCTCTGGAAGGGCAAAGAGTCCCATGATAATCACAGGAGCCCCCATAATTCCCGTTGCAGCGGCCATGACAGTGCACACGGCCACAGCAGCAAGTGCTAGGCCCCCTCGTAAACCTCCTAACAGAATATGCGTAGATGAAAAAAGCCTTTCAGCGGCCCCAGATCGTTCCAACATTATGCCCATATAAACGAACAAAATGATGGCGGCGAGAATATAGTTCTCCATCGTTTCGAAAACCCGAAGGATCATCATGTGAAAAAAGCCGGATCCCGCTCCCATGACGCCGACGATAAGGGAAATGCCCAGCATAACAAAAGGCACAGGAAATCCGATTGCAAGTCCGATGATAAGTCCTACAAAGAGAATGATGAGCAAAATCTCAGGGCTTGTGATCAAGTCATTTCCTCTCTTTCCAAATAGAAGCTATGCAGCGGGAAAACTGTACAATCCCCTGAAGAATCAGTAAAAGGGCTGTTATTGGAATGATAGTTTTAAATGGATAAATGGGAGGGGACCACATGCTCTCCCCAGAGGTCTCCAGCAGTTTCCACGACTTAATGGTAAATTCTGTGCCAAAATAGAGGAGGGCGCCCATAGACGGGAAGAAAAATACCACATAGCCGATAGCATCGATGAGAGCTCTTGATTTCTGAGAGACTTTCTCATAAACAACCTCTATCCTTACATGTTCATCAAGGAGAAGTGTATATGCTGCACCTCCCATAAAGGCAGCCCCATAAAGCATATATGAGATGTCATAGGACCACGCGGTTGGTGCATTAAATACATATCGTGCAATGGTATCGTAGACAAGCTCAGCTATGAGGAGGGGAATGAGCCAAGCAGAGGCTTTTCCTACCCATTCGCTGAGGCGATCTATGAATTTTGGTAGCAATGACCACATGATTATATGCAAGGACGTTTAGGAATTTCTATAACCTATTGCGGCTAGAAAGCTTTTGATGGGCGAAGCCCCTAATTTTTCCCCGATTACCTGATAGGCAATCGGGGAGTGAAGAGGCTCGTGTCTTTTATTTCGCATAGAGATACGGGAGCCTGACGAGGTCGGCGTACGGTTCTACCAGCTTGCGGAAGTCTCTTTGGGACTTTAGGATCTTGGCAAACATAGCATCTTTTTTGGCATACTTGTCCAGTTCCTCGTCTCCGATCTTCACTATCTCATCTATCATCTCAGAAGACAGCTTCGATATATTTAGGCCAGGGTATTTCCGAAAGAACTCCATGGCTTCCGCATCCTCTCTCATCGTTTTGTTAATGGCCTCAAAACATGCATCTCTCAAGGCCATTTCGACCTTGAACTTCAAGTCATCCGATAGTTTCTGCCAGGACTTTTCATTTACCAGTGTCTCCAGGGGAGCACAAGGCTCGTGTATCCCCGGAAGCTTCAAATAGTCACATATCTCTTGAAAACCGAGTTTCTTATCTATGGCTGGGGTGGCGAATTCGCAGGCATCTATGACGCCTCTTTCCAGCGAGGGATAAACTTCTCCCCCGGGCAAGCTGACCACCCGTGCCCCCAGCCTTTCCAGGCATTTCCCCCAGATACCAACGGTCCGAAACTTCAATCCCTTGAAGTCCGCCAGCGAATTAATGGGTTTGCGGGACCAGCAGAAATTTTCAGAGCCCAGCATCCCGTAAGGTGGAAGCACTATAATGCCGTGCCCTCGGTACAACTCATTCCACAGTTCAAGCCCCCCACCGGTATATATCCAGCTTAGCATCTCCCGCATCTGCATCCCGTTGGGAAAAGAATTGCCAAAGAGAACGGATGCAGGAAACTTACCTATCCACCATCCTGCCCAGGTGCAACCCATATCTAAGGTACCGGCACTTACCGCATCAAATACCTTTTTAGAGGGGACTATGGCCCCGCCGGGACTCATTTTAACCACCAGCTGACCACCGGTCAGCTTTTCTATCTTCTCAGCGAAACGCGCCGCAGGCTCGTAAAGCTGAGGAAGCCCTGCCGGATAGCTGGACTGAGCCTTCCAGACTATGGCTGGTGCCTTCTTTCCCACGGGCTTTTCCACAGGAACGGGAAGTTTTTTTTCAGGTTTCATGATCAAAAATGTTACCAGAGCTGATACAACGACCAGTACAATTGCAATCAGTAAGAAATTGCTTTTCTTCATGATGTTCCTCCTTTGCTTAATCATTTTTTGGCGCCGCATAAATGGGCATGGAGCATATGAGAGAATGCTTATCGCCTCCTGATGAAAAAATTCTGATTCCTTTATCAAGGGGGCTCGATCGTAGAGAGCTTATTCTTGGGCTAGACTGCTTTTATCTTTCCTACGTCAGTAGCTGTCTTCAAAAGGTTTTGCAATGTTTCACTCACCGTCTCATTTATGGTGCCTTTTTCCAAAGCAATGGGGACAGTCTTCAGGCCCAGCTCTGCGTAAAGTTTCAAGAGGGAAGGTTCCTTTTCTTGTAAAGCATATATGTGCTTTTGAATAGTGCTTACATCTCCCCGGGCAATGGGACCGGTAAGACAGTTGGGCAAGCCAATGTTTCTCATGTTGTTTAGGTTCCCTTGTATCAATGGCATGAGGACTTTTGTGGCCTGTGCTGTAGGTACATCGAAATTTTGAAACAGGTCTGTAGCAACCTTCAAAAGAGCAACAGAGTAATTGCTTACAAAGACGGCAGCGGAATGGTAAAGCGCTTTGTTCCCTGGTTTGAGCACTATCCAGTCACATTCTATGCTAGACGCCATATCTTTTAAGATATCCAGCAGAGGGGTTTGAGCCTCGATAGCAAAGGTAGAGCCTGGCAAATTTTCTATAGCCTGATCAACACTGGCAAAGGCCTGGCAGGGATGGAATGAGCCCACCCTGGCACCAGATCTTTCTGCCGCTTCTAGAATGTCGATTGAAGCGGCACCGCTGCAATGAACGACATTCTGGCCAGGATGCCAGGTGAGTCCAGAGGCTACTTTGGAGATGAAATCATCCGGGGTGGTTATGAAAATATGTTCGGCGTTGCCGACAACTCCCTGGGCACTCCCGAAAACCTGGCAGTCTGGCACCAGATCTGCCAATTTCTGGGCTGAAGGGCTACCTGTGTCAGCCACCGCAGTTACCGGATAGCCACCCTTGGAAAGCCTTGCAGCCAAGGCCGTTCCTACCTTACCCGCGCCAATAAACCCTACTTTTTGTTTCTTCATAGCTCTTTATGGCCTTATATTTCTTTACAGGCTGTTGCCGAAACCCCTTTTCGCTTGGTCCCATTGGATATTTACATCTTTTCCGCCTCCTCTTTGCTCATTTTAAAGGTATGTTCTTCTCCGGGGAATGCACCCTCTTCAACCTCCTTTTTGTACTCTTTCAAGGCATCAACAATCATTGGCGCCAGCTTGATATACTGCTTTACGAATTTTGGGGTAAAACGCTCAAAAAGCCCCACTGTGTCGTGGTACACAAGGACCTGACCATCGCAATGCTTGCCTGCACCAATTCCTATGGTGGGGATACTCAGTTCCTTGGTAATCCTTGAAGCTAAGATATCCGGAATACACTCCATAACAACCATAAATGCCCCTGCCTCTTCCAAGTCTTTCGCAGATTTGATTAGGTTTTGTGCGCTTTCCGCATCCTTTCCCTGAACCTTGAAACCGCTTAACTGGGTTGCGGTTTGGGGCGTAAGCCCGATATGGGCACACACCGGAATACCTGCGGTAACAATTGCCTTAACTACGGGGGCCATCTCGGTGCCGCCCTCGAGCTTCACCGCATCACATTCCCCCTCTTTCATAAAACGGCCGGCATTTTCAATGGCCCTCTCAACACCTGTCTGGTAGGACATAAACGGCATATCTCCTAGCACAAATGCGTAGGTAGTACCCCTGGTTACCGGTTTTGTATGGTGGATCATCTCTTCCATGCTTACCGGTACGGTGGAGGTATATCCAAGCACCACCATTCCCAGGGAATCTCCAA
Source organism: Pseudomonadota bacterium (assembly GCA_030603345.1). Classification (GTDB taxonomy): domain Bacteria; phylum Desulfobacterota; class DSM-4660; order Desulfatiglandales; family B25-G16; genus JADFWK01. Next base: position 12,889 of record JAUVXZ010000040.1, on the reverse strand, counting down.
CCAAGATAGTGTCAATCTCTGCCTGGTCTACCATCTGGGCAGTTGGATAATCATAGGCAGTCAACATGGTTATCTTTCTTCCGGATTCTTTTTTGGCCATCAAGTCAGCAATGGTTACCTTTTTCCTTTCCATAGTCACCTCCATAAGAAAGGTCCTTCCAGGGAAGGAGGGACCTTTTTGTTATTTCCTTTCCAAAGATATTATTGCCCTCGGGAAGGCCTGATAGGATTTATTTTGACTATCATAAATTAGACTGATATTCAATTATGAATATTAGATTGGGTTGTCAAGCCTGAAATCCTTCTATGCTGTTTTTTCTCAGCTGGTTTGAGAAGGTTATCATTCAGGACAATGCTTTTTTACGACTTATGCACTTTCTTAGGGGGTGATATAGTGCGTTCAGACATTTTAAAGAAAAATATAGAGACCTTACCGCACCGAGCATTATTACGATCCGCAGGCTTGAAAGCGGAAGATTTTGACCTGGATAAACCATTTATTGGTATTGCAAACAGTTATAACAATATTATTCCTGGTCATATTCACCTGAATGAGCTTACCCAGGAGGTAAAGAGGGGGATTAGAGATGCCGGCGGAGTTCCCCTGGAATGGGGCGTTCCTGGTGTTTGTGATGGCGTTGCCATGTTTGTGGAAATGAGGCTCAGCCTTCCGAGCAGAGAACATATTGCAGATAATATTGAAATCATGACTTTATCCCACTCCCTAGATGGTTGGGTTGGCGTTACGAACTGCGATAAGATTACTCCCGGAATGCTCATGGCAGCTGGAAGATTGAACATCCCTGCTATTATCCTTACGGGCGGACCAATGAAGGCAAATATTATTGAGGGGAAAAAGCACCATCCTGTTGAAGGCTTTGGTCTCGTTGGCCAAGTTAAGAGCGGTAAAATGACAGGAGCAGAGGCCGAAGAATTACTTCCGCGGATGATCTGCGGTGCAGGATCATGCGTGGGTCTGTACACGGCAAACACCATGGCAGTTGTGACTGAGGTATTGGGCATGTCGCTAATCAGATGTTCAACAACCTTGGCGATAGATCCCCTCAAGAGAAAACAGGCCTATGAATCGGGAAGAAAAATTGTGGAATTGGTCAAAAGGGATATAAAACCTCGGGATGTAATGACCAAAGACGCTTTTGAAAATGCTATTAGAGTTGATATGGCAATGGGTGGCTCAACAAATACAGTTTTACACATTCCGGCAATAGCAAGAGAAGCTGGCATAGACATTGATGTGGGGATGTTTGATACTATTTCAAGGGAAACACCTAACTTATGCGCGATAATCCCTGCGGGAACGAACGAGATGGCAGACATTGACAAAGCAGGAGGCGTTCCAGGGGTTCTTAGTCGACTAAAAGGTATGGTAAAGGATGGCCCAACGGTAAATGGAAAGCCAATACGGCAGATAGCTGAACAAGGAAGCGTATTGGATGACGATATTATCAGGACCCTGGAGAATGCATACTCTTATGAAGGGGGAATAGCAGTGTTAAAGGGAAATATTGCGAATAGCTCTATAATAAAACAAACCGCTGTTGAAAAAGAAATGATGGTCCATTCAGGGCCTGCTCGGATTTTCTATACGGAAAAAGAGTTACTCGATGCAATTGAAGTTAAAAGCATTGCTCAAGGAGATGTTGTTGTGCTACCATTTCAGGGGCCATCAGGGGCACCTGGAATGCCTGAAATGTTGACACCAACTGATGCTCTCAAGGGAGCTGGGTATACCAGGGTCGCTCTCATTACCGACGGGAGATTTTCAGGTGCAACTACAGGACCGTGCATCGGTCATGTTGAAATGGAGGGTTATAATGGCGGGGCAATTGGTGCCATTAGAGATGGGGATATTGTGGAGATCGATATCCCAAACAGGAAGTTACATGTTGTGCTCAGCGATACAGAGATTAAGGAGAGGCTATGTGACATTACAATTCCGGAAAGAGAGTTGACTTCTCTCCTAGAGTCTTATCGGAAGAAGTTCATAGGTCTTAACTGTTATGGGAAGTAAAACCATAGAGTTTTTCCACTCAGGTATCCGAGATGAAAGATGACACCCGCATAGAGAGAAGATCTGAGCCCAGGCGCATTATAGATCGATACTACAGCGTAGAATTTTCACTGCCTGACTGTGCTTTCGTGTATCAATTCAAGATCTGGGATATGTCATCAAAGGGCGTGTGTGTGTTAGTAAAGGAAGACTCGGATCTCCTAAATCACATGAAGGTTGGTGACATATTGAAACTCAAATACTACACCACCGACTCATCAAAGCCTGTTGAATTCCTAAAAACAGAGATCAAGCATATCACCAGAGATGAAAGAGGACGATTTAAGGGGGTCTATTTAGTCGGGCTCTATATTTTAGAAAGCCAAGATGATAATCACAGTAAGGATTTCGATAGATAATCCCGTGCACTGGCTAAGACCTGTTTCTTACCAATTCTTTGGCGGGAATCTTGCTCGAATTGACCCCGTCCAGAACAATGTTGTCTGAGGATTCATACCTTTGGATTGCCTCAGAAGTTATTCTCAGAAAAAATTCAGCCAATATCCACTTCTCGTTCTTAGAAAAACCCTCGCCGCGATATACACTTGACACACAACCGTCTTTTTCCTATTGTTCACGCTTTCGAAAGAAGACTTTACTGCTCCCTGGGCAATGGGTGTGTGCATAAGGTTGCGGAGCCGTGTGAATATCAGACAAGAATCTCTGCTTTCCCCCTGCAAACACGCAAAACTCAAACCCCAATATACTTTTTTTGTAACTATTAAGCCACGAATGGACACGAATGGACACAAACAAAAATGAAATTCTGTACAAAGACTTTTGAAAAATAATCGTTCGTGATAATTAGCGATAATTTGTGGCTCCTAAGAAACCTGATTATAAATGGTCTTTTTCTTATCTGACAGGATTTACTGGATCTATTGGATTTTCTTTTCTTTTTCTCAGTTTCCTGAAGAAACTGAGAAAGACGCCCCAGTGAAATAGGTTGCACATTTCACGGGGTAAAAATCCCGCTACGCGGGAGAAATAAAAAACCGGGTTGTGCATTTTCTATGGAGTGCCATAATACCCATCTTTGGTTTGACCCCGGAGCCTTCTTTTGCCGCCTTTGGCGGCATTGGGTTTTTGTCCTTCCATCTGGGAAGGGCAAAAGGACAACAGAAATCATGTTAATCATGTTAATCCTGTCTAATACATTAAGGAAGATAACTTAGAGTTTCTTTCATGAATAACTCTGAAGCGAAGATTCGGAGTCAGATGCTGAATAGTAACCTTTTTTGGAAAATTGCATGGATACACCTCTTGCCAGTGATCTTCAACGCAGCTTAGAGAACAATTCATTTCAATACCCGGGTAACCTTGGAGGAATATTAGATCGCTCTGCTGGTCTTTATCCCACGAGAAATGGAATTGCTGTTCCGGGACAACTGCTAACCTTTGAGGAATATTATGATCGGGTGTGCCGTATGGTTCATGGGCTTCAAAAGGTTGGATTACAACGGAATGACCGGGTCCTGTTCATATCCCCCAATTCCCTGAACTACGCGTTCATCTCTCTTGCCATCTTTCGCATAGGAGCTGTGTTGGTGCCTGCAAATCCCAGAATTCGGCACTATGAACTGACCCATATCCTTTCCGAAACTCGCCCCAAATTGATCATTTATGAATCCAGCACCATACCAAGCGCTTTAAAGGCTTATGAATTGATTCGAGAGGTTCCCTCGACATGTTTCATCACCGTGGATGAAAAAGCGCCATCCACAATGTTCATCCAGGATCTTGATTTATCGAGAGCTAGTAGACTCTGTGAGACCATGGCACCAGATGATACGGCTATGATAGTGTATACGGCTGCCATGGATGGTTATGCCTTAGGTGCGGAGCTTACCCATGCTTCTATCTTCTACGATACCGTCTCAGTTTCTGAGGAAAGCTTCAAGAAAGATGATTCAGAGTGTGATGTAGTCTCATGCATAGTTCCTCTTTTTCATACCTACGGATTTGTCGCCGGCTTCTTGGTGCCTCTGGCAGGTGGTGCAACTTGTTTATTGCTGAATACCTCCCTAGGCGGAAGGAAGATTGTGAACATCCTGGAGACGTATCAGGCTACCCAGGTCTATTCTGTCCCGGCAATCTATTTCTCTATAATGAAACCACTATCTGAGGAACCTAATCTTTGTTCCCGACTCAACAATTTGGGGAGTGGTGGTATCAGGATTCCTTCAGAATTATTAGAAAGATACCAAACTCAGTTGGGATTGGCCATCTCTGAAGGCTACGGTATCACAGAAGCCTCTCCTGTTGTGACATGGAATCGAATTGATAGCACTCCGAAGTTTGGAACGGTCGGCTACCCTTTAGCCTGCTGTCAGGTGAAAGTCGTTGACGATGCAGGCAATGAACTCCCACCAGGTCACGAAGGAGAAGTCTTGGTCAGGGGCCTGAACCTTTTTTCCGGATATCTCAATCAACCTGAATACACTCAGAATGCTTTTGTAGATGGTTGGTTTAAGACCGGTGATTTGGGGCGCTTTGATGATGAGCATTATCTTACGCTAACAGGCTTGAAAAAAGACATGATTAATATACTAGGTTTAAAGGTGTATCCCAAAGAGGTGGAACGGATTCTTCTGTATCATCCCGATATCCGATCAGCTCGTATCTGGGAGGAGTGGGACGAAAAATTCGGCAATATTGTTGCTGGTGAGGTCTCTTTGAAACCTGGGCGTGCAATGAGCGCAAAAGATTTCCAAAACTGGTGCAGAGATAATATTTCTCCCTACAAGATTCCGCGTAGAATTACGATCCGTGATTGAATCAGAAAGCCACTGAGTTCTCTTCATCGAGCAACTTTCTGACACCAACAGAAAAAATGGCGAATGACTATAATATTCGCCAACAATTATGTGGGATTTTCCTCGGTCTAATTCTCCCATCTATCCTTTTATTATGCACCACCCATCAAGACCAACCCGCTGTCTTGCATCTTCCTGACTGATCGAATCTCCCACACTAAGGAACTGCGCTCTCAGAGATAGGAAGGCTATTTGTGAGTTGTGATTGCCTCACAAAACTGGTATTCATCAGGGTGGGCCTTTTGCCATTTCTACCTCAGCGCAATGAAAAGAGGAGTGATGCATACTGAAGCTGTTATTTTTGACTTTGACGGAACCCTGGTTCATCTAAATATTGACTTTAGCGTCATGCGTCAGGGAGTGGAGATGTTTTTGGGTGAGTATGGCGTAGAACCTGACGGGCTCAAGGGACTACTCATACTGGAGATGATCGACGAGGCGACCAAGCTTATTTCAGAAAAGGATCCGTTGGAAGGTCAATTATTCTATCATAGGGCCTACGAACTGGTCACCGAGCATGAAGTGAGAGCGGCAAAAAAAGGGAGAATTCTCTCAGGGATGATCGAGATGCTGAAGCTGCTGAAAAAGCGAGGGGTCAAGGTTGGTGTTATCACCCGAAACTGCGATAGGGCCGTGAAAATTGTTTTTCCTCGTATTGAACATTTTTGCGATGCATTTGTGCCCCGGGATTACGTGACCCGTGTAAAGCCACACCCGGATCATCTGGTGTTAGCCTTAACAAAGATGTCAGTTTCCAAACCAGAATACTGTCTGATGGTAGGAGACCACCCCACAGATATAGAAGGGGGAAAACGTGTGGGGATGAAGACCGTGGGGGTATTAACGGGAAAGGCAACACGGCACGAGTTTATAGAGGCGGGGGCTGATCTTATATTAGATGATGCAACAAAAATCCCGGGCAGTATCTTTAAGGAGTGAGCAAGGTGAAAAGGAAACCGCTGCCAACGGGAAAACTTGATGTTCAGATTCTCCGAAGGCTCTTGCAACGATATTCCAGAATTGACGAAAGAGTTGTTCTGGGACCGGGAATAGGAGAGGATGCCGCGGCAATAGATATGGGTGAAAAGCTTTTTATTGTTGCCACTGATCCTATTACCTTTGCGACTAGTGAGATTGGCTATTACAGTGTCATGGTCAATGCCAATGATATTGCCGCCACCGGCGCCGACCCCCGATGGTTCACCGTGACCATTCTTTTGCCCGAAGCAGGAGGAAACGAAAAGCTCGTAAATTCAATATTCCGCCAGATCCATCAGGCCTGCGAGAAATTGAACATCTCCGTCATTGGGGGCCATACAGAAATAACCCATGGCCTCGATCGTCCTATACTTGTCGGGCAGATGATGGGTGAGGTGCAAAAGGAGGCGCTGATTACCACAGCAGGGGCAAAGCCTGGTGACCATATTCTCCTGAGTAAAGGGATTTGTATTGAGGGTACATCGCTTATTGCACGGGAAAGGGGAGGGGAGTTGCTCTCTCAAGGTATATCACAGGCCCTCATTGAGCGGGCCCGGGGATTTCTTTTTGATCCGGGGATTAGCGTCGTGGAGGAGGCGCGTTTGGCCTTCCAAGCTTGCCGCCTTCATGCTATGCATGATATCACCGAGGGCGGGTTGGCAGATGGTCTACATGAACTGGCTATGGCTGCAGGAGTTAAAATTGTAGTTGAGAAAGATCGTATCCCCATCTACGCAGAATCGCAGATTCTGTGTGAAGCCATGGCTCTCGATCCTATGGGCGTCATAGCCTCGGGCGCTCTCCTGGTTACCGCATCTCCTCCTGAAGCCGATAAGATTCTGGAGAGTGCACGCTTACAGGGCATAAGTATAACCAGGATTGGGCACATTGAGGAAGCTGATGCCCCTTTAGTGACCATGGTTACCTCTCAGGGATATCAGCCAGTACCCTATTTTGAAAGAGACGAGGTGGTAAAGATATTTTGAGAGTATATTGAAGGAGAAGCCCGTGGCCGTCCCTATTCCTTGACAAAACAACGAGATAGGGGTAGCCTGACAACGAAATCAGCAGCCATAACCACCCCTCGGGGAAGGTTTTATGCTTAATCATTTCTTATGACATTTATAGTACAAACTCCACCACATCTGAACGAGGGCGAAGCCTTTCTGATTTGATCTCGAGTAACCTTTGCTTCTTACGAGGATTTTGATAGAGCACGGGTAAGAGTACGGAACCCTAAAATCTAAGGAATTTATGGAAGCTTAACAGGGAGGTTAGCATTATGGAAGAAAGCAAAGATATTTATAAGAGGGAGTACAGAAGGATTTCAATCAAGACCTCTGATGGTTCAACCTTGGTAGGCAAGGTAAACATCGGTATTAAAGAGAGGGTGTCGGACCTCTTTACCAAAACAGAAAATCCCTTTATCGTTTTGATCGATGTAGAACACCAAGACATCAGCGGAAAGGTACTCTTTGTTAATAAGAATAATATCGTGTGGGTAGAACCGGAAGATTAAGTAAAACCTTAACTCTAATTCACTTTATCTTCTCTGACAGATGCCTAGATCCGGACCCTTGCCAATAAAACAGAGTCACTCACTTTTTTGCCTGAGCTAAAGATTTCTTGCAAGTAATTATTGATAATTATTAGGGTGTTAGAGTAACTAAATAAACCTATATATAATGTTTTTAGGGCCACCTGGAGGTCAATGGCAAGATGATTGAGGAAGGCTTCGATCTTTTGCTCACCGTTCCGAAAACCTGCCCTGCTCCGCATTTCATGAAAGTGCACATAGCGCTTTACCCATGCACAGTAGCTCTTCTCGGTACGTATCGAATAGTGGCGACGCCTCATTATCTGGTGCATCTCATCGAGGAGTCTGCTTGCCATGGTGCCGTCCACTTCTGTAGAGCTCCGCCAGATGGTAGGCAAAATATTGAATATTGGCAACAGGCAAATTCGCCTGTTTCATATCCCAATAGCCTAATATCAGGTAAGTTCGCGTAAGAATCAATGGTTATGAGAAAACAAAATGAAATTAGAAGCTAATTTAAATGTCATAAAGTACTTTTACGAAAAAACGATGTAGAGCGAATAAATAATGAGGAGTTGAGAGAGCGGCGTCCCAATGTATTCCTTAGAATTTACATACAAGCATGGAAATGAGCCGAAGAGTATCATAGAGAATGCCAGAAGAAAGGCGTATCGCCAGAGCAAGACGCAATTAATCGATGCCTACGATTCTCATAACCCCTTCTTCAACCGGACCGCCAAAGTCGGCGGCTGGTTAAAAGCGTGTTCCCGCGGCGCTCCGCGCCGCGTGAATGTGGAGGGAAGATGATGGACGAAACACCATCAGATGGGGGCATCAGGATCTCGTGCAGACCGCCATTCAGAGATTAGGTTGCTGGAGTTGCGGATGATAATATTCACATGCGAACACTGTCAGGCTCGGCTACAGACACCAGACGACAGTGCCGGCAAAGACGGACAATGCCCAACCTGCCGTGGCACCTTGAAGATACCTATGGTTCAACCAGCAGAAGGGACAATCACTACACCTGCCGTATCGTCGACACCAGGACTGAGCAAGCATGGCATTGCCGCCTTTGTGTCCGAACTAGCCACCTACTACATGGACTTTCTGGAAACGGACTTCCACAAGAGGCGCGTCCCAAAACGCAGCGTAACGTTCCGCAACAACAAGAATTTGCGTGTCGGCCTGGACTTGGCCAAATATGACGCCTTGCAGTCTGCAGTTCTCAAGGTACTCGAAAATGACATGACACGGCCGCTCAATATACCCAGAGGCAAACACCGAGCAGTTGTTTCCCAGAAGGTCAAGGACTTCGTTACAGCACACACCAGGAGTATCTCGGACGAAGTGCTAGCGGAGGTAGCAGCAAGCATTACCACGAAGATCACCGATCTCGCCAATCCAAAGACGACAGATATCGGTGAAGCACTATCTCGTTCTCAGGATTCCGTCACCGAAGCCATACGCTCAAAAGTCGTCACGCCATTTGTGAGAGATGTCGAAGGCCTCCTGCACAGCAGTGGCGGACCGGACATTGAGTCAATTTACTCCTTGGAGGAGAGCCTTGTGGCGATTCTCACTGATCCATTGGAGGGGGTGATCTCTGAGTGGGTGGCAAACGTTTACAGTGGGCAGCCCGAGGACATTGCACACCAGATACCGCAAGTCCTCGATGGCGCCTTCGTGAGAGATAGCATTGGATCATATTTTAGTAGTTGTTCTGTAAACGATTTGTTTTTCGAGATCCAAGAACTGGTCGACAACAACCTCATTTTGGATAAGCAGGACCTCTACCTATATTTCTGCGATATCCATTTCCTCAAAGACAAGTACCCGCTGTTTTACGTGCCCTTGACGATTACGAAGGCGGAGGGAAGCTTCCAAGTCGTCTGTGAGCCTGCAGTCTACATAAACAAGAAGGCTATTGAGTATATCGTCCAGGAGTTTAACAAGGAGCGAGAGCAGCAAGGGACGATCAAGTCCATAGCCGAGAGAATTATCTACCCTCAAGAGCATCGTGCATCCATGCCAGAAGTTCTCGGCAGAGTCCTTTCTGACATTGTTGACTACTTCCATCTCTCGCCGGAGATAGACCTTGCCGATGCTGCTCATCAGGCGGCTCAAGGACTCTCTGTAGCCGTATCAAACTCAATGTACATTTGCATCTTTGATAAGTCTGACGAGGCGTTGGTCAATGACTATGAAGAAATCCTAGACTTGATGAAATCGCAGGATGCTGATCTGATAGACAGTTTCACGGGACTGATCAACGACTTCATCGGTAGTTCTCCGAGGTCATTCAAAATGGAGGTGGATGACGAATGGGACAGGACCCCGCCTGAGCAGAAACTCGTCTTCAGTAGTCCAATCCCTCTGAATCCAGAGCAAAGACAGATTCTACGAGCCCTGGACAAGCAGGACTGCAAATACATCACTGTAGAAGGCCCACCGGGCACTGGGAAGAGCCACACCATCACCGCTATCGTATTCCAAGCCGTTTTACGCAATCAGTCCGTCTTGGTGCTCTCCGACAAGAAGGAGGCCCTGGATGTAGTTGAAGAAAAAATGAAAAATGTGATGAATCTTGTTCGAATATCAGACGATTTTCAAAATCCTATACTCAGGCTTGGGAAGGCTGCAAGTAACTACGCTAAGATTCTTTCCACACCAGCTGTCGAAAAGATCAGGATCTACGTCAAGGCCGTGAGAAGCAAGAAGGCCGAGTTGGAAAGGGGCATTTGCCAACTCAGTGACTACCTGACCACCAATATCGATGCCACCGTCGCGAGCTATGGCAATGTTGACATGGCTGACATACAGACCCTCGCGAGTCTCGACTGCCGGTATGAAAACGGAGAGAACCACCCGATAAACTTTAGTGAAGTTTTGAAGTCAGAGGATAGCATTAGCCATGTTGATGAAGCGCGGCAATCAATGGCGGTGCTCGATGACACGCTTCACTATCGTACCGATAATCTTACCTTGCTTGACCTATTCCAGTCGACGTGCGATCCCCGGCAGGGGGCCGACACGTTCTCGACTTTCCTTGTTTTCGCAAAGGTCGTCCAAGAGTTACGGGCAACACATCAGGATCGTGCATTCCTCAAGAGTTTCCGCACTGTCACAGGAGAGCATGTCAATTCACTCAATTCCTTTATTGAGAAGTACAGAGAACTTGGCTCCGGCATCTTCGGATACTTCCTCAAGGGGAAGAAAGTCGCACAATTGTCGCAAGAACTGAACGCTGCATTATCCTTTCATACGCCTGTCGCTTTGAGGGAGGATATCGATGAGCTAAAACGCGCTTCTGCGTTCTTTGGAGACACCTACTATGCGCTGAAGGAGCACAGCCTTCTGTCCTTTCTAGCCGATCCGCTACCGATCATACATGAATTTATGCTCCCCGATGACCATTTGCTTGACGAGATTGATCTGGATGCTCTGTCTGACGACTTGGGAACCGTCCTCTCGTACGCTCAGAGTTATCCACGTTCCGCAGAGAAGATAGGACTCTCGCCATCGAGTCTTCGTAGCTGCTTCCAGAACGACCTGCGCAGACTTCCTGAGGACCTGTTTAGTGACATGCTCTCTCACGTGTTTCTCCATCGCAAGTTGTCTAATGCATTCCGGGCGCTTCCGGTCTTTGACTACACGGGAGGTCTCTCTTCGTATCAAGAGCTGCTGACCAATCGGATGACCAACATTTTGGATAGGAGACTTCTGGACTTCTATGACAACGACAGGTCCACGGCCAAGACCCTTCATGGGATTATCAGGAAGAAGCAACGTTTTCCGAAAGACGAATTTGGAAAGCTCAAAGAAGCGTTTCCCTGCATTGTGGCAGGTATCAGGGACTATGCCGAGTATATCCCGCTTGAGCCCGGAATATTCGATGTTGTCATTATTGACGAGGCGTCACAGGTAAGTATTGCTCAGGCGTTTCCCGCTCTGCTGAGGGCTAAGAAAGTCGTCGTCCTTGGGGACAAAAAACAGTTCAGTAACGTAAAAACGGCCCACGCACGAACCGACACGAACACAGAGTACCTGAACCGCCTGGATACCAGTTTCAGGAAGAATATCTCCGCTGGACCTGCAGAACTGGAACGGCTCACGAAGTTCAACATTAAGACATCCATACTCGAATTCTTTGAGTTCATTGCCAACTTCAACATCATGCTGCGCAAGCACTTCCGCGGTTACAGGGAATTGATCTCGTATTCCAGTAAGCATTTTTACGAAGGCGACCTGCAAGCCATTCGGATAAGAGGCAAGTCGATAGAAGACACCATTAAATTCTCTCTCATAGAGCATGATGGGAAACAAGAGCTAGCCAAGAATACGAACTCCTTGGAGTGTGAGTTTATCCTTAACAAGTTGCGGCAACTGAAGACTGAAGGCAATCGTTGTTCCGTTGGCATCATTACCCCTCATACGAACCAGCAGAAACTCATTGCCTCAGCCGTTTCGGAGGACCTTGATCGGGACTACTTTTACGAGAGTTTGAAGCTGAAGATCATGACGTTCGACACCTGTCAAGGTGAGGAGAGGGACATCATCTTCTACTCGATGGTCGCGTCCCCGGGCGAAGATAAGCTCTGGGCGGTCTTCATCAAGGATCTGGATAGCGTTAATCTCGAAGAGGGTGGCCAGATCAAGGCACAAAGACTTAACGTCGGATTCAGTCGTGCCAAAGAATGCATGCATTTTATCATAAGCAAACCCATCGAAATATTCAAGGGGGCGATCGGTCAGGCACTACGCCACTATTCAGCGGTTTTGAGGGATGCTTCCCAGCTTCCAGACACGACGGATGTTGATGGTCGGTCCCCGATGGAGGCCAAGGTCCTTGAGTGGATAAAGAACACAGCATTCTTCCAAAACAACTCCAATGGCATCGAACTAAAGGCTCAGTTCCCTATTGGAGATTATCTCAAGCAGCTTGACCCGTACTACGATCATCCGGCCTATCGAGTGGATTTCCTTCTTCTTTACCGAGACGGTGAGAATCGTCAGCACAGTATCATCATCGAGTACGACGGCTTCAACGAGCATTTCGGCCATTTCACGCAGAATGCTGACGTAGATGTATTCAATTACGACAGTTACTACACAGCGGCGCATGTCGAGCGGGAGAAAGTTCTTGAAGGATACGGATACAAGTTCCTGCGTATTAACAGGTTCAATTTGCGCGAGGACCCTGTCTCAACGCTGAACAAAAGACTTCTTGATCTTACTATGCCCAAGCCGAAGCTGACTTTCGCAAAGGTTGTACACAGGCTCGTCGAATCTCAGGAGACGGGCCAGACAAGGGAGTGTCCCAGATGTGGCAATTTGCTAGCTATCGACGCCTTCGCAGACAGCAGCCTCACAACTGGTGTAGGGAGAATTTGTAACGAGTGCAAATCACGAAGTCGCACCCGAAAGGGGCCTGCCCGCAAGATGAAAGCCACGGCAAGCGAAGGCTGCCCAAAGTGTGGCTCCCCA
>JAUVXZ010000242.1 GCA_030603345.1 Pseudomonadota bacterium | reverse complement strand
GTCTCTGTCAATCCTCAGATGAGGATTGGGGGATCAAGAAGTAGCGATTTGCAGTGGCAGTTAGCACACACAAGGGCACTCAGCTTTTGATTCCAGACTTGGAGGGATCAAGAGGAGAGTGGGCGGCAGCGATTCCAAAATCAAAGGCCTTCAGGTTTGACTCCAAAAATGCCTGTTTTGTTGTCTTACTAATGGTATCCTTGAGCACATCTCCATCCAGAGGAATAGCCCTACTACCAATCAGTGCCCCAAGCATAACCATATTCAGGGAGAGAGGGTTTCCAGCCTTTGCTGCCAGCTCATCACCATCCAGGGCTATAAGGGAGGACACCGCATTTCGAATGGTTTCAAGGGCCTTATCAACATCAGGATAAACTCCCTGGCCTACTGCCACGGTAAAGGGAGGAAGAGGGTGGACGTTCACGATAACGATCGTATCCTGGTTGCATTTATTCAGTGCCCTCAAGGTCTCTAGGGGCTCAAAACCCACCAGAATATCTGCCTCACCCTTAGATACTATCGGGCTTGTTGCATCTCCCATAACAAGGGCTGATTCAACAATACCACCCCTCTGGGCCATGCCGTGAATCTCACTTACAACCGCAGGGATCCCAGCTGCTAAACACGCCTCGCCAAGCAGCCGTGTTGCGAGAAGATTTCCCTGACCTCCAACGCCGACAAAGACTATCCGTTTGGTTTCCATAGTTCGCTCCTTTGACAATTGATCATTTTCGATTGACTATTGACGGCCCTGTAAGAAGTTCTTTTTACAGGGATTCAGGAATTTAGGGATTCAGGAATTGCAAATTATTTCAACATAGTACGATTACAAAAAATTTAAAAATTGAGAGCATTCACGCTTTTTACGAAACCGTCAATATTGACAATTACGTGGTTTCTAATTGCAACTACTCAGCCACAGATTTACGCTGATTATCGCCGATATTTTTCCTTTTATTATCATATACAAATCTCTTAAATTCTGGTTTTCTGCCGAAATTCAATAATAAGCCAACTTCAATATTTGTTGCCTTCAAGTAGTTGATTAATTGAGCTTCATGTGCAGGGTCAAGAGTACGAACTGCTTTTAGTTCAGTGATAACTTTTTCCTCTACAATCAAGTCCGCCTTAAAATATCCAACTATACTACCTCGAAAAAATACAGAAATATCTTTCTGCCTTTCTACATGTAGACCATACCCGGTTAAGACAATATATAAGGCATTTTCATATACAGATTCTAGAAATCCATCACCAAGCTCATTATAAACTTCATAAAAACTTTTAAGAATAATATCTGTAGTTTCTTTATGTTTAAACCTATCTGTGTTCATCTGTGCGAATCTGTGGCTGTATAATTACTTTTAATCTTCAATTTTTTAATGGCAGAATAGCATTCTCAGGACAGACCTGTGCACAAACAGCGCAGCCAATACAAAGGTTTTCGTTTATCATGGTTTTCCCATCATCGAGATACATTGCCGGGCATGCCAGGTAATTAATGCAGTCCAGACGATGGGTACACTTATCTTGATTGACATAGAAGGGTCTTGCCTTTCTGGCCTTCTTGATTGCCCTGGCATACAGGGGGCAGAGTTCTTTGGATATGATAACCGAGATGCCATCAAAATCCTTTGATGCCTGCGCTGCCGCAACAGCCTTTTTGACCTGAAGAGGGTTCACCACCTCTACATGCTCCACACCAACACCTCGTACCACCGACTCGATAGAGAGCTGTGTCGTGTCCACACCCATTGGTTCTGTATCAACACCAGGGTGGGGTTGTTGCCCTGTCATGGCAGTTGTACCATTATCCAAGATTACCAGGGTAAATTTGTGCTTATTGTGAACTGCATTAATCAGGGCAGGAATGCCTGCATGGAAAAAGGTTGAATCCCCGATAAAGGCCACGACTTTCTGATCCGTTGCCGCTGCTATTCCACAGGAGGAGCCCACTGAGGCACCCATGCAGATAACAATGTCGGCCATAGACAGGGGCGGCAGAAAACCTAATGTATAGCAGCCAATATCCGACGGGTAGATGGCATCTGGTCCGTAAACCTTCTTTATTGCATAGTACATGGCCCTGTGCGGACAGCCAGCACAGAGATTCGGTGGCCGGCCCGGAAGTTCAGGAACATCGGTGACCTCAACCGGTTGTGGAGAGGTATCAGGCACCTCGAAATAAGAGGCAATGGTTTTCCGTACCAGGCCCGGATCAAACTCAAAAAGCCGCGGGAAGAGATTATCTCCCTTGCCCTTGATTGGGATCCCGACTCCCTTGGATTGAGCTATAGACCTGATCTCATTTTCCATTACCGGCTCAAGTTCCTCAACCACCAAAACCTTATCAACGCCTTTGAGGAATTTGAGAATGAGGTTTTCCGGCATGGGATAAGAAAAACCCAGCCTGAGAACCGTCACCTTGTCATTGATTCCCAGATCATTGAGTGCATCCTGCACATAATTCATGCTCACCCCATTCGTAACAATACCCCACTTCCCCGTGCCCGCCATCCGGTTATATTCGGACTTCTCGGACAGCTCTAAGGACTGATTATATTTTTCGGCCAGGATCTTATGCAGATTCCTTGAAACAGCAGGAACTGCAACATAATGAAAGGGGTCTTTCTTAAAAGAACCCTTTGACCTAATCGGCCGACGTTGTCCAAACGTAACTGCTCCTCTTAGATGATTCAGTCTGGTCGTGGTCCTCAGAATAACAGGGAGCTTCAGCTTTTCAGAGACATCAAATGCGGCAACCGTCATATCTTTCATTTCCTGGGCCGTGGTTGGCTCCATCATGGGCAGTGCGGACAATCGAGCATAGTACCGGTTATCCTGCTCATTCTGGCTTGAGAACAGAGATGGATCGTCAGCATTTATAACAACCATGCCTGCGTTGACGCCTAAATAGGCAAGGGTCATGAGGGCATCAGAGGCAACGTTCATCCCCACATGTTTCATAGTACACATGCTTCTTACCCCTGAAATCGCCGCACCGCCTGCTACCTCCAGTGCTACCTTCTCGTTTGTGGAATACTCAAAATAGAATCCAGCCTCCTGATACAAGGTGAAAAAGGTATCAGGTATCTCTGAGGAGGGCGTTCCAGGATAGCACGTGGCAACACCAATTCCTGCCTCAATGGCACCCCTTGCAATTGCCTCGTTACCCAAGAGCAACATCTCCTTGCCTGGTGAATCTGTAAGTAATGTGTGCATTGCTTTACCCGTACTTAAGGTTAATAGTATAATAGCTACAATTTAGCTATTTTATAAGTCCCTATAGCCTATCCTGTCAAGAAAAAGTGAAGGCGGGATTTTGCTTATCTTGTCGGCAGGCTGTTGCCAAAAGCCAGCGGCTATCCTCCCGCACCATTATTTGATCTCAAAACTTTCCTTTTTCCCTCCGTATTTCTCTCTTAGTTTTGGTTTTTCTATCTTACCGGTGGGATTCCGCGGCACATCACCAAAGATGATCTTTCGAGGCCTCTTATACCGTGGGAGGTCCTGGCAAAATTGGTTTAACTCATCTTCAGTCATTTCCTTTCCAGGCTTAACCTTAATAATGGCAACTGCTATCTCACCCAGCCTTTCATCAGGTATGCCAATAACAGCGGCATCCTGGATCTTGGCATTATTCAAAAGAAAATCCTCTATCTCAACCGGAAAGATATTTTCTCCTCCGGTGATGATAACATCCTTTTTCCGGTCTACCAGCCATATGAATCCGTCTTCGTCAACTCGAGCCATATCCCCTGTTAAGAGCCAACCATTGAAGAGGGTCTTGGCTGTTGCCTCAGGGTTCTTGTAATACTCCTTCATCACCCCGGGCCCCTTGACCATGAGTTCACCAGGTTGTCCCTGCGGCACAGAGTTCCTGTCTTCATCAACCACCTGGCATTCCCAATCAAAACCGGGAACACCTATGGCACCGACCTTATGTAAGTTCTCTATTCCCAGATGGACGCATCCTGGCCCGGTGGTTTCACTTAACCCATAGGTGGTATCATAGTCATGGTGGGGAAACATCTTTTTCCAGTTTTTTATCAGACTCGGCGGCACCGGCTGGGCACCAATGTGCATCAATCTCCACTGATCCAAGGTATAGTCAGAGAGGTTCACATCGCCATTTTCTATTGCCACAAGAATATCCTGTGCCCAGGGCACCAGCAGCCAGACAACGGTTACCTTCTCCTCTGACACAGCCCTGAGAATCGATTCAGGCTTGACCCCTTTCAGGATAACCGCCTTGGAGCCAACGATAAAACTCCCAAACCAGTGCATCTTGGCTCCGGTATGATAGAGGGGCGGGATGCAGAGAAAATTATCGTGATGGGTTTGATTGTGATGGCGATTCTCAATGATACAGGCGGCCTCAAGATTTCTATGGGTCAAAAGGATTGGTTTTGGCGTGCCCGTGGTCCCAGAGGTAAAATACAGGCCTGCCTCATCTTCAATCCGGATGTCAATATCAGGGTTCACCGGGGAACTCTTCTTGAGCACATCCTCATACGGTTCCGCATAGTCAGGTCTACTCTCGTCGGGCCCCACAAATATGTAGTGCTTTATCGTGGGAAGTTCTTCCCGTATTTCATTTATCCGGTCAATAAACTCCTCCCCGAAAACCATCGCCTTTCCTTCAGCAATTCCGGCACACAGTTTTATGTCCTGAGCAGAAAACCGAAAATTCAACGGTACTGCCCATGCACCGGTCCTCAAAATCCCAAAGTATGCGGGGAGCCACTCAACGCAGTTCATCATCAAATGAATAACCTTGTCACCCTTTTTAATGCCCTTTTTTATCAGTGCATTTGCGAACCTGTTGGACTGCTCATCAAATTCCTTCCAGGTTATCTCTACCCTCTTGTCTTTTTCAGGCTCCCGTTCAAT
>JAUVXZ010000290.1 GCA_030603345.1 Pseudomonadota bacterium | reverse complement strand
CCGGCAGGGCGCTTTTTTGCAGTACTTGGTAGCGAAGGTATCAGTGGATCATTATTCGAGCACTGATACCTGGTGAGCCTGGATAGGGTAACAGTAATTACAATAGTAAGGGAGAGTATCGGTATGGTTGATTGGAATCTTGCACTAAAGATATTCACCTTTGGTTTGCTGGCTGTCTTCTGTTCACTGGGGATACTGATAGCGGCAATATATGGATTTGGGAAGGTCTTGAAGGCGTTTGAAAAAGATTGATTAGTAAAGGTGTATTATGTCCGACATGATTATGACAACAGGTGTTGCGAACCTAACCATTGGCAACCTGGTTATGTGGCTCATTGCCTTTTTATTTATCTACCTGGCTATAACAAAAAACTACGAGCCGCTCCTTTTGGTGCCTATCGGTTTTGGTATATTGATTGTAAATTTACCTCTCACCTTTCTCATGGGGGAAGGGGAAGGGCTTTTGTGGAAATTTTACCATTACGGATTAGAGTGGGAGGTAATTCCCCCGCTTATCTTTTTGGGTCTGGGTGCTCTGACCGATTTCGGACCTATGATTGCCAATCCTAAGACCCTCATATTAGGTGCTGGGGCCCAATTCGGTGTTTACGTTTCGTTTTTCGGAGCCCTCTTTCTGGGCTTTAACATACCTGAGGCGTGTTCAATAGGTATCATTGGCGGGGCCGATGGCCCGACCACGATTTACACGACCGTGCACCTTGCTCCTCATCTGTTGGGAGCAACAGCTGTTGCAGCATACTCTTACATGTCCCTCGTTCCCATTATTCAGCCCCCTATTATGAGGCTTCTCACTACTGAGAAGGAGCGGAAAATCAAGATGAGGCAGTTAAGGCCCGTTTCGAAGAAGGAAAAAATCATTTTTCCCTTGATGACCGTTCTGGTTATCTGCCTTATTGTTCCAGCCTCTGCACCTCTCATGGCCATGTTTATGTTAGGAAACCTCTTTAAAGAGTGTGGGGTCGTAAAGAGGCTCGCAGACGCAGCTTCCAATGAACTCATGAATATCGTCACCATTCTGTTAGGTATCAGCGTTGGGGCCACCATGTCTGCAGAGAGTTTTTTGAGACCGCAGGTTATTTTTGTATTCATTATGGGGCTCGTGGCCTTTGCCTTCTCAACAGCAGCTGGTATAATGTTGGCAAAACTTATGAATCTCTTTGCCAAGGAAAAGATAAATCCGCTGATCGGTTCTGCAGGTGTGTCTGCCGTTCCAATGGCTGCCAGGGTAAGTCAGGTGGTGGGTGCAAAAGCTGATCCGAAAAATTTCTTGCTCATGCATGCCATGGGTCCTAATGTGGCAGGTGTTATCGGGACAGTCGTGGCCGCAGGTGTATTTCTTGCACTTGCCGGATGAGGAAGAAGAGGGGAGCCCGGAGAATGTTTAAGGACGGGAAGATTAAGGAAATAGACGAAGAGTACAGAAAATGGTCTGAAAAAACTGAACGGACTTTAGCAAAGAGTCCTGAGCGGAAAGACGATTTTGTCAATACCTCGGGTATTCCGGTAAAAAGGGTATATACGCCTCTTGATGCACCCCATTTTGATTACGCGGAAGACCTCGGTTTGCCTGGAGAGTACCCTTTTACCAGAGGGGTTCAACCTACCATGTACAGGGGAAGATTGTGGACCATGAGGCAATATGCCGGTTTTGCTACTGCTGAGGACACGAATCGGCGATACCGGTTCCTCTTAGAGCACGGCCAAACCGGCCTTTCAGTAGCCTTTGATCTGCCGACCCAGATTGGATACGATTCAGACCACCCGCTTGCCCAGGGGGAGGTGGGAAAGGTTGGAGTAACTATCGATTCGATGAAAGACATGGAAGTGCTCTTTGACCAGATCCCCCTGGATAAGGTGAGTACCTCAATGACCATCAATGCCCCCGCGGCTGTGCTTTTGGCCATGTATATAGGCGTTGCCGAGAAGCAGGGTGTATCCTCAAAAGACTTGCGGGGAACCATTCAGAATGATATCCTCAAGGAGTATTCTGCCCGGGGTACATATATCTTCCCACCTCATCCGTCTATGAGGATTATCACAGACATCTTTTCATTTTGTTCACAAGAGGTTCCCCAATGGAACACGATTAGCATTAGCGGATACCATATCAGGGAGGCTGGCTCAACAGCGGTTCAAGAGGTTGCCTTCACCCTGGCCGATGGCATTGCTTATGTTGAGGCAGCCATTAATGCTGGTCTGGATGTGGATGAGTTTGCACCGCGTCTGTCCTTCTTTTTCAACGCCCACCTTGATTTTTTAGAGGAGATCAGCAAGTTCAGGGCTGCACGCAGGCTGTGGGCGAAAATTATGCGAGAAAGATTCAGGGCTAAGGATCCTCGGTCAATGATGATGAGGTTCCATACCCAGACCGCTGGTTGTACGCTTACGGCACGGCAGCCAAAGAATAACATAGTACGAGTTGCCTTTCAGGCGCTTGCTGCGGTCTTGGGCGGTACACAATCGCTCCATACCAATTCCATGGATGAGGCCTTTTGTTTGCCGGGTGAGGAGGCTGTTCAGATTGCCCTGAGAACCCAGCAGCTTATTGGCTATGAGTCGGGTGTCACTGACACGGTAGATCCCTTAGGCGGTTCATACTTTGTGGAAGCCTTGACAGAAGAGATTTTTGAGAGGGCTCAGAACTACATTGATAAGATCGATAAGCTTGGCGGAGCAGCAGCTGCGATTGAAAAGGGTTTCATCCAAAGGGAAATCCAGGACAGTGCATATCGGTACCAGAGAGAAATCGAGAAAGAGGAGAGGGTGGTAGTTGGCGTAAACAAATTCCAGATAGAGGAAAAACCTCCAAAGGATCTTCTTCGGGTGGACCCTGGTGTGAGGATTTCTCAGATGGAAAGGCTAGAAAAGCTCAGGTCAGAGCGGGACAATAGCAAGGTGAAGGGTGTGCTGGGTGATTTAAAAAAGGCTGCACAGGGAAAGGATAACCTGATGCCTGTTATTTTGGAGGCGGTCAAGGCCTACGCCACCCTGGGAGAGATCTGTGACGAGCTAAGAGGCGTTTTTGGTGAATATCAACCAGTCAGCACCATTGGGTAAGGCCAGTGGAAATGACAAATGACAATTGAATATTGACAATTAAAAACCTTCAATTTTCAATCGAAAGTAGTCAATATTAAATACAAATGACAAATTAGACACTTTGTTTATTATTGGGGGTTAAATCGCCATGGATAGTAATAGAAAGATTAGGGTTCTGGCCACTAAGCCCGGCCTTGACGGCCATGACAGGGGCATAAAGGTTATTGCCAGTGCCTTAATGGATGCAGGGATGGAGGTTATTTATACCGGGCTACGGCAGAGTCCGGAGCAAATCGTAGAATCATCCATCCAGGAAGACGTGGATGTCATCGCCTTGAGTATCTTATCAGGGGCCCATGACTTTCTCTTGCCGCGAGTGATGGAATTGTTGGACGAAAAAGGTGTACGTGATGTTCTCGTCATTGCAGGCGGCATTATCCCCGAGGAGGATGAAGCGGATCTGAAAAAAATGGGTATTGCCGAAATCTTTGGCCCCGGCACATATACCCAAGATATTATCACGTACATCAAAAACAACTTGAGGCGTTAAATCAGTCCCTTAACGGCACTATCAAAATGATTGCTCTGAGAGCAAATATCTTTCCGCGTGTGCCTTACCCTCCACAACTGTGGCATTGAGTTGCTCTGAATCGAGAGCTCGGCAAAACTTTATCCAATCGAGGTTCCGCTTTCCCCTCTTTAGTGAAAACGCCAGTATTCCCAGCCCAGGAGGGTGTGGAGCTTCACGCGTCCTGTGGTGGAATGACGTTTTTTTCGCCACGGAAATGAATGTTCTTTTGACAAAATACCTTCAATAGTATAAGTTCAAT
>JAUVXZ010000240.1 GCA_030603345.1 Pseudomonadota bacterium | reverse complement strand
CCCTTTTCTGATATAGAGCGCGCCCACACCTTTTGGTGCATATATCTTGTGGCCGGCAATAGTTAAGAAATCAACCCCGAGATCATCTACTTTCGTTTCTATTTTGCCAACGGTTTGAGCCGCATCTGTATGAAACAGGATTCCATGCTCTCTGGCAATAGAGCTTATCTCGGCGAGGGGCTGGATCGTTCCTGTTTCATTGTTGGCATGCATCACGGTGATGAGGATCGTATCCTTTTGTATCGCCTTTCTCACCTCGTCTGGATCAACCTGGCCATATTTGTCTACCGGTACAAAGCTCACATCGCAGCCTGTCTCCATAAGGAAGAGGGCTGTATTGATTATAGCAGGATGCTCGATCTTGGTCGTAATGATATGGCGGCCTTTGTTCCGCAAGGTCCATGCCATAGATTTCAGAACCATATTGTTCGATTCAGTCCCACTGCTGGTAAAAATGATTTCGTTTTGCTCGCACCCGAGCAGTGTGGATATCTGGCCCCGCGCCGTTTCCAAGGCCTCCTTGGCCTTTTTGCCCATGGGATGGGCGCTGCCCGGGTTCCCAAAATCCTCAAGGATAAAGGGAATCATTGCTTCAGCCACCTCCCTTGCTATCGGAGTCGTGGCATTGTAATCAAGATAGATCATTTTGCCCTCAGGGTTTTATAGATTTTTCTTTTAGCCAATGTAACCAATTTAAAAATTTTTGTAATTACTCAGGTATCTTGCCACAAAGGCACCAAGACACCAAGATTATAGAATTATGCTTTATGATAGCCTTTTTGATGCACGGCAGATTGAAATTAATGAGCCTTAGGCTCATTAATGAGAAAAGTCCCTTATTCAATTTATATTCATCTTCTCTTTGGGGCTTTGTGCCTTGGTGGCGCAATAGTTACATTATATCTAAGATAAAGGGGGTCTTTAATAATGGAAGAATTGATTGTAGGCCTTGACATTGGCACAAGCAAAATCTGTGCGGTTGTTGGAGAACTGAGGCCAGACGGCATGGTTGATATAATAGGCATGGGATCCCATCCATCCATCGGCCTGAGAAAGGGCATGGTGATCAATATCGAGAACACGGTAAACAGCATTAAAGAGGCCATAGAGGAGGCCGAGACTATGGCGGGCTGTGAGATCAGCTCTGTGTTTGCCGGGATTGCCGGAGGTCATATCAAGGGCTTTAACAGCCACGGGGTTATCGCCTTGAAGAATAGAGAGGTGGGCACAAGGGATATTGAGCGGGTAATAGATGCAGCCAGGGCAGTTGCCATTCCCATGGATCGGGAGGTTATCCACACCCTTCCCCAAGAGTTCATTGTCGATGACCAGGGTGGCATCAGTGATCCGTCAGGCATGTCAGGTGTCAGGTTAGAGGTTAAGATACACATAGTAACCGGAGCAGTTACCTCGGCCCAGAATATAATCAAGTGCGCCAACAGGGCGGGTCTGGATGTCTACGATATCGTTCTTGAATCACTCGCCTCCAGTGAGGCGATCCTTATCGATGAGGAGAAGAATCTGGGCGTTGCACTCGTCGATTTTGGAGGCGGCACCACAGATCTGGCAATATTCTCTGAAAATTCGATAAAACATACATCGGTATTGACCCTGGGAGGTGACAACCTGACCAATGATATTGCTATCGGCGTTAGGACACCATTCAAGGAAGCGGAAAAGATAAAGATAAAGTATGGATGCGGCCTTACCTCACTTATCGGTAAGGAGGAAACCATCAAGGTTCCCAGTGTGGGCGGAAGGGAACCAAGAACGGTCGACAGACAATTGCTGGGAGAGATTCTGGAACCGCGGGTGGAAGAGATTTTTAGCCTTATTCACCACGAAATGGTCAGATCCGGGTATGATGACCTGGTTACTTCTGGCGTTGTTGTCACCGGTGGGTCTGCGCTTCTGCCGGGTGTACCAGAGATTGTGGAGCAGGTTTTCAATATGCCGGCCAGAATCGGATATCCCAGTAACATCGGGGGATTAAAAGAGATTGTTAATAGCCCCATGTACGCCACAGCGGTGGGTTTGGTCCTGTATGGGGCTCGAGAGAAGCAGAGAAGCAAGAAGTTCAGGATACGAGATACCAATATCTTTAACCGGATTGTATCTAGGATGAAGGGATGGTTTATCGAAGAGGAATAATTAACTTCAAGGAAGGAGGGGAATTATGAGATACGAATTTGTTGAAGAAACCCCGAGCGCTGAGATAAAGGTTTTTGGTGTCGGAGGCGCAGGGGGCAATGCAACCAATAACATGATTGCTGCAGGGCTCAGAGGGGTGGATTTTATTGCCACGAATACCGATAAACAGGCCCTCGATCTGAACGCTGCCCGTGACAAGCTGCAATTGGGGGCCAATCTCACTCATGGATTGGGAGCCGGGTCTGACCCAGAGAAGGGCGCCTTGGCAGCAGAGGAGAACGTGGAGACGATCAGGGCTGCCACCGAATCTGCGGATATGATCTTTATTACCGCTGGCATGGGAGGAGGAACCGGAACAGGGGCCTCTCCGGTAATCGCTCGGGAAAGCAAGAATAATGGGGCATTGACCGTAGCAGTTGTAACCAAGCCCTTTGACTTTGAGGGTGAAAAGAGGATGAAGACAGCTTTGGCTGGCATTGAGAAACTGCAGAAAGAGGTTGATACCCTGCTTATCATTCCCAATCAGCGATTAAGGGCATTAGGGACCAAAGATACCCCTTTTTTGGAGCTTATGAAAATGGCCGATGATGTCCTTCTCTATGCAGTCAAAGGCATAGCAGACCTCATTACCATCCCTGGCTTCATCAACCTTGATTTCGCAGACGTTAAGAGGGTGATGGAGCAAATGGGAACGGCTATAATGGGTACCGGTACAGCAAAGGGAGAGAATAGAGCCCTTGAAGCGGCCCAGATGGCCATCAACAGCCCCTTGCTCGAGGATATCTCAATTGATGAAGCAAAAGGTGTTCTCATCAACATCACCGGTTCAACGAAAATGACTATGGATGAGGTTACCGAGGCATCTTCCTTTGTAAAGAATGAGGTCCATAATAATGCAGAGATCATATGGGGTATGGTTTTTGATGATACCATGGACGATGAGATACGGATAACCGTTATCGCCACCGGTATAGGCGGTGATAAGGATAGAAAAATCATCAACCTAAGGGATATTAACCCTGAAGAAACGGAAGAGGGTTGGAGGGTTCGGGTGAAGGAAGACCTTGACAAACCAACGTTCCAGAGGCAGCTAGCCGCGGAAGATAGCGAGGGGCTTCTCAAAGACACGGGTTTGAACCCGGGGAAAAAAGGGATTCTTCAGAGGGTTTTTAAAAAGGAAAATCTGGAATATCCTACGTTTTTGAGGAAGCAGGCAGATTAATGGCAAACATTACCACTCTCTTGCGGAAGAGACTTTCTGAAGAGAGGGGTACCGTAACAAAGGATTGGGGTGGCAAGATATCTATCGCCCTGATCTATCCGAATTACTACCAAGTTGGGATGTCCAATCTTGGTTTTCAGGTAGTCTACGGGATATTAAATGATAACCCTGCTATCGTATCAGAAAGGGCATTTCTGCCCGATCAAGAGGAACTATCCCTCTATGAGAGAGCAGATCAAGCCCTCCTTTCTCTAGAGTCGCAGACACCGCTGCGTGCCTTTGACCTCTTAGCATTTTCCCTTTCATTCGAAAATGATTACCCCAATATCCTGACCATCTTGGAGTTAAGCAAGATGCCCCTTTTGAGTAAGGACAGGGAAGAGGATACTCCCCTCGTCCTGGCCGGCGGGGTAGCAACGTTCATGAACCCCGAACCACTGGCAGATTTTATCGACTGTTTCATCCTCGGTGAGGGCGAGGCAATCTTGAGCAGGTTTTTCAAGGCGTATGAAGATCTTGACCTTTCAACGGTGACAAGGCAGCAGGCCTTGAGGATATTGGCGGAGAAGGTGGAGGGAGTTTACTGCCCTTCACTGTATGAGGTTGCCTATAATGCCTACGGGACCATAAAGTCGTTTATGCCATTAACCTCGAACCTCCCCTCCGCGGTTAAGGCAGCTCGGCAGGTTCCCTTTGACGGCCCGCTGTGCCAATCCAGAATTACCACACCTTCTGCGGAGTTTGCAGACACCCACCTGGTTGAGCTGAGCCGCGGCTGCGGCTATGCTTGCAGGTTCTGCGCCGCCGGCTATGTGTACCGGCCCCCGCGGACAAAAAGAGAGGAGGAACTAGTCGAATCCTTTGAAAACCTCTTGACCGAACCCACCCGGGTCGGCCTCATGGCCCCGTCGGTCTCCGATGTGCCGGGCATTGAAAACCTGACCGGCCATATCCTCGATAAGGGAGGTGACTTCTCCCTTTCATCGCTCAGGGCAAACTCCTTGACGGCCGGTCTGGTAGAAAACCTCAAAAGAAGCACCCAGAAGACCCTCACCGTTGCCCCCGAGACCGGAAGCGAACGATTGAGGAGAGTCATCAACAAGAAGCTCACAGACAAGGAGATCACAGATGCAATTGTCCTTGTCACGAGAACCGGCTTTTTTCACCTCAAGCTCTACTTCATGATCGGCCTACCAACGGAGAGGCAGGAGGACATAAAGACCATTGTTATGCTGGTTAAGAAGATTAGGCATCATCTGATCAAGGAGAGCAAGGGCAGAAAGCGGATCGGCCGGATTAGATTAAGCATCAGCTGTTTCGTGCCGAAGCCCTTTACCCCTTTTCAGTGGTTTCCCATGGACAGCATTGATTCCCTCAAGGAAAAGCAGAAGCTGCTCAAGGGAGCGCTATCCCAGGAAGGCGGAATTGGGATTAGCGTTGATGTGCCCAAGTGGGCCTACGTACAGACCCTTCTTTCCATGGGTGACCGGCGTGTGGGGCAGATGCTCCTGGCCACACATCGGAATCGGGGAAACTGGAAGAAAACCTTTCGATCCTCAGAAATCAACCCGGATTTTTTCGTATACAGGCCCAAAGATCTGAATGAAACACTCCCGTGGGATTTCATCGACCACGGCATCAAAAAGTCCTT
>JAUVXZ010000237.1 GCA_030603345.1 Pseudomonadota bacterium | reverse complement strand
CTTTTATACACCAGATATAGTAGTTCCTTTTCACAGTCTCTTCCCAGTCTTTGAGCCACATGAGAAAGGCTCCGGAACTAAAAAATGGACCAGCATACTTGAGGGCATATATTTCATAATTCGGCATGATAAAACCTCCTCCCTGTTTGGCAGGGTTATTGGCCTTAGGGCGGAATCCACCTCATGGCCAAAATATTAGGTTTTTTCAAAACAGCATGATTCTATGACGAAATCATAAGCTCTGGTCGCTTCATTGCACGTGCAAGAATGCCACTAATCAAGAAGAGGAGCATAACAATCATGAAAACCGCAGAGTAACTGCCGGTAGTATCAAAGATGAATCCAGCCACATAAGGGGCAAAGGCGCCTATGAACATAGCAATGGCAGTGGATATTCCGATGAGCTCTCCCAATGAGCGTAGCCCGTAAAACTCGCCGAGAATGCCAATATGGGCAGAAACCCTACTTCCGTGACAGAGGCCATAGAAAAAAACAAAGGAATAGAGCATCCAGTTTTCTTTAAGAAATAGCAGTAATAGTAGGGAAAATGACATCCCGAAACATGACAGAACGAGCGTCTTTTGCCATGCTATCCTATTCGATATGAAACCGGACACAATTCGACCGGGGACTGAGAAGCCTCCCAGAAGGCCAAGTGCTGCTGCTGAGGCTGTGGGGGAAATACCGGCATCCGTGGCGTGGGGCACAAAGTGGACAGCCAGGATCTGGAAGGCCAGAACCGCAACGCAATTAATGAATGTTATGCCAGCAAAGGAAGAGGTAGTCACTGCTTTACCTGTTCCCCAACTGTGGATGGTTGGGTGATTTGGTATGTTTTTCACTCCCTGGGAGACTGTGCCTGTATCCGCAGGAGCCTGTTTAATTACCAGTGATGATGCGGCAAGGATAACGAAGAAGAGGATGCCAGCAAACAGATACGCGCATCTCCAGCCGTAGGTCAGGACCAGATAGTTGATCAGCGGGGCGAAGACGAGGCACCCTACACCGAATCCAGCGACTACTATTCCTAATGCTATGCCCGCTCTCCTTCTCCGGTAAAACCATCGCTGCACAGTGGAAGTGGGTACTGACCATGTTGCGCCAGCGCCCAGCCCCCCAATAAAAAGAAAAATACGGAGCTGGTTAACGCTTTGGATCTGGCTACACAGAGAAATCCCGACTCCAGCCAATAATCCGCTCACAAAAAGGATGGGGCGGGGACTGTATCGGTCAGCAAGTCTGCCACCAGTCATAACCGAAATGCAATAACCGATAAGGAACGCAGTGTAGCCTGATGATACGAGGGCTCTGCTCCAACCAAACTCGTTTTTCAGCGGCTTAAAAAAGACACCAAAGGTAAACAGGGCTTCACCCAACGTGAAGGTTGCAGCAAAACAGGCTGCCACTACAAGCCAACCATAAAATATTCTTGGGCCCTTCGGTTCGTTAGACAAGACTATTCCGCCTCAACACAAAGGATGTTTGCGGGCACTAATACCGGTTGTTCGCCAGGATATAACAAATGAGTATTCTCACAGGATCAGAATCTGTTCTGGGGTGAGAGAGGTATAGGGTAACGGAGGGTTTGTGTCAATGGAAAAACCAGTCGAAGAATATGGATGAGGAACCCCAATTGTTTAGATCAACAGCAAACCTCTGTCATACTGGCTGGCTACACAAAGCACTTCCGCCGCTTGTAGTTGAGATAATGCTCTGTGATAAAATTTAACGGTTTCTTCGCCTTTTGAAAATTTCCATGGAGTGTCCAGCTGAGTAGTAAGACTCTTTCCTGCGTATCACACTGGTGGGTTTTTCGGTGATGAGAGGGCTCTTGAAAGTCCCACAAAATATTGTGGGAAAAACAGGGCGTTGTGCCACAGCAGCTAGTCTAGGCCGTTCCGGAGCAAGAGCACGTAACCGAATGGGCCTCGGTCAAGAGTTGATAGGTGGTGTCCTCAAATTAAGGGTAAGTTGAATGCCTTCACCTTTCTCCCTTGCCCTTTCAAAAGCTGTCTTTATCTTTACCTTGTGCCTAAAAATAAGTTCCCAGGCGCGTTTAATCACTTCAACATCTTCCTCAGAAAAATCGTTATAGTACACGCTTTGACTCTTAATTTTTCGAGGATTAACGTAGCCAGCACGGACAAAATAAATGAGCTTGTCGTAGGTCAAGCCGTCAACCCGTTTCAAAACTCCGCCAGCGTACATATCACCAAGGCCTCACCTTGTTAAAATAGTTTAGGGATGCTATCCCTACGCTTTTCAAAATACTGCTGATAACAGTCTTCCGATCTGTAAGATCCTTCTTCAAAATCCACATTATCACTATCTCAAAGACACTCAAAGAATAAAAGCATTTTTTTGTCAGTAATGGAAATATCGTGGACGCCTTTGTAATGATCTATACCAGCTATATGGCTGCTGTATGGAATTTCTATCCCCCTCAATGCTTTTCTACTCCAGCCTGTGTAGAATTGGCCCAAAGGAAGACTCCGGCCTCTATCTGGGTTTAAAGAAAAATCTGTTTGTTTGGGTTGAAGTTTGAGATTAATTGATTAACTTTTAAGACATTATTGCTTCATGATAAATAAAAGTAGGTTAATTAGTCGCATCACATAAAACATTCTTCGCCGCACGTTACGGCACTGAAAAATCAAGGAGCACATCATGCATGACCAAAAGACTACCATGAGAAAGACAATCATTGTTGCCTGGTCACTTTTTTTCCTCATTGCCGGGTTTACCCTAGCCACCTTGCTCGATCGGGCTTCAACACTAAGTGCCCAAACAGGCCCTGTTTTACCGGGGGCCCCCGGGTCTTTTTCACATCTGGCCAAGAAAGCCAGCCCGTCGGTGGTGAATATCAGCACAGTAAAGGTCATCAAGGGAGGGAGACAGGTTCCCCTACCATTTGGTCCCAATGATCCTTTCAGAGAGTTTTTTGAACGCTACTTTGGAGACCAGGCACCGAGGGACTTCAAACAGCGAAGCCTGGGGACCGGTTTTATCATCGACAAAGAAGGATTCATACTAACCAACAACCACGTCGTCGAACAGACCGATGAGATCAAGGTAACGCTAAATGACAAGAGGGAATTTGATGCCAAGATTATCGGCCGCGATCCCAAGACCGATCTGGCCCTCATCCGTATCGAATCAGACCACCCGCTCACACCACTACCTCTTGGTGATTCGGACAAGTTGGAGGTAGGCGACTGGGTGATCGCAATTGGAAATCCATTCGGCTTGGGTCATACGGTTACTGCGGGAATTGTAAGCGCCAAATACCGTCGGATCGGAGCAGGGGCCTATGATAATTTCATCCAAACAGATGCCTCCATCAACCCCGGAAATAGTGGTGGCCCGCTCCTGAACACCTCAGGAGAAGTGGTGGGAGTTAATTCAGCTATCTTATCACAGAGCGGCGGAAGCGTGGGCATCGGGTTCGCCATACCTATCAATATGGCCAAAGACCTTCTCCCTCAGCTCAAAAAGGGAAAAGTGGTGAGGGGCTGGCTCGGTGTCATGATCCAGGAGATTACCCCTGAGCTAAAGGAGAAACTTAACCTGAAAGAGGAGCGGGGCGCTTTAGTTGGAGATGTCGTGGCCGAAGGACCTGCCGATAAAGCTGGCATCAAACGGGGAGACGTGATTGTCTCTTTTGATGGAAAGGAGATCAGCGAAGCGAATGACCTGCCCTTTATCGTGGCTTCAACCCCTGTGGGTAAAACTGTGACCGTGGAGGTAATCAGGGAGGGTAAGAAAGAGCATTTTCAAGTGCAGATTGAGGAACTTAAGGAGGAAAGGGAAGCCCAGGTCGTCAGTGAAGCCAGACCCAATTTGGGTCTGACCGTGAGAGAGATTACCCCCGAGCTTGCGAGAAATTTCGGCCTATCGGAGGCGAGTGGTGTTGTTGTGGTGCAGGTTCAAAATAATACCCCCGCACAAGAGGCCGGGCTGGCACCGGGAGATATCATTCTGGAGATGGACCAGGTTCCGGTCAAAGATCTCAAGCAATTCAACCAAATGATCGGGGCTTACAAGGTAGGGGACACGATTCTCTTTTTGGTTAAGCGTCGTGGTCCAACTCTTTACCTAACCCTGAAGGTAGCAGAATAGAAGGCCTGAAAGGACCAAAACTGAATTAAAACTGGGGATATCACAAATGACCTAAATTCAGTGTTTTTAACATTCGAGCATTATTATTTTGGATTTGTTTCGTGTTTCGAATTTCGTGCTTCGGAATTCCGGTTTGTCCGGGTTAGGTTCTTCTTGATATGATCTTTGATTCTTCTTCTGATGAGCAGGTAGCCACCGATCACAAATAGCAGGCCGATAATAAAGATCAGAGTGTTATCGTTGAGCATGCCATACGAAACCGCCAGTATGCCAATCACACAGATGAGAGAGATCAGGGTTTTATTGTGAAGTATATATGATATAAGTTCTTGTACCATTATCTCTCGCCCGCCCGTTTTCTGCAGCTATCTGAGAGAAATATTCTTTTCAAATGCTTTTGGCTGTTTGGCACACATTCACCAGCCGACCCACCTTTTGTATCTCTACAACATTATCCCCATTTCTCCATTTGGTGATTGCAGAGTTTTTTCTCCTACCTTTTTGATCGTTTCCTCACTGCCGATCGAGGACAAGGCCAGAATTACTGCTTCTATAGAGAACTTATCTCTGATACCTTTGAGATAGTTCTTGGAATACTCTGAGATATCTTTCAACACACCAACATAGTCAAAAACATACTTCTGCGAGGAAGGACGAGATTTCTGGATCCTTTCAAAGTCAAAATCCTCACTTCCAGATATCCCCGATGTTGTGACTGAAAGAATCACCATCAAACAGAGTGTAATTGTCGCTATCAATTTAGGTATTCGTCCTGGAAAGACCATTTCGAAGTTACCCTGGGTGGATGCTAAGACAGATTATTAGCCTACCGGTCTCCTCGCCCTAAATCTAAAACTCCTCGAGTAGTGCTTCACTCTATCATAGGCTCCCTGCGCGAGTCCATCCCCCTTCACAATACCATGTAGTGTAATTCAATCCAACTTTTGAGATATGGATTCAGAAACGGGTCGGTTTAAACGCAGAGCAAGTTCTGCAAAGATCATTGCTGAAGAGCACCCCTCCTATAGAGTTCAG
>JAUVXZ010000198.1 GCA_030603345.1 Pseudomonadota bacterium | reverse complement strand
CTTTATCTTGCTGTTCTTATGAAATCTTTTTCTAATACAGGTTCGGTTACCTGAAATTCAAAGTCAAGTCAATAAAAGGGTGTTGAAAAGATTGATAGTTTATTTTTCAGTAAAAACATCAGGTTCACATCCCAGTTAAATAAAAGCAAGAACGTTTAACCCCAGTTGAACACCCGGAGGGTCCCCGGTTCAACGGGGCACCGCGCTGCGGCATCTTTGACGGGCGGGATAAATCTTAAATAATAAGTATTGACACCCCAACCTAAAGGGGCGACGCTCTTAAGAAACTAAGTTGATAAAGTGAGCCGGAGCAAATATTTCTTTTTGGCATTTTTCGGGATCAAGTCCGG
Source organism: Pseudomonadota bacterium (assembly GCA_030603345.1). GTDB lineage: Bacteria > Desulfobacterota > DSM-4660 > Desulfatiglandales > B25-G16 > JADFWK01. The sequence goes on along the minus strand of JAUVXZ010000198.1, from coordinate 6,323 downwards.
CTGTTGCCTAAATTCATCTTTAAAAGGAGGGGTCGACAATTGAGAAAATTACGCGTAGCAAAGTGGGTTTGACTATGAAAAGCAACCTTCTTTTAGATTGAATCATGGCATCCATAAGGGTTTGGAATGTTAAGCATGGAGACCTTGGCGTTTATTCTAATCGTGAAACGGCATATTCTTGCATGCTGGATTGCGGGACGACTCAGCCAAGATCACACTTGCGCACCCTACCTTTTGCGACTCCAAGGCTCGTTATAGATTATGTCGCTTACAGAATAGCCTCCCATGGCAGAGTAAGCGATGCTTTGGTAAGCCATTATCATGACGACCATTATAACGGAATTGGCGCCTTCAAGCGATACGGGTTGCCCTTTTTTCGCAATATCTATTTTCCATACATCAATTTCAAAGGCGATTATGCACGACAGATTCTATATTCTATGTGTTTACTTGACGTGACCTCCCGAATATTTGATATCCCTTTCACCTTGTTAAGAAAATTTTCCGCGTTGTTTTTGGATAACTATGCCCATCAAAACATAATGGTTGGTCGAGGAGACTATTTGCCGGATATTAAGGATGCTTCGGGTACAATTGCCGAGGTATTGTGGCCGCCACTCTGTATTTCCGGTCGGTCCAAAAGACTGGACAACCTCATTGATAAGCTAAAAAGTTCCCTCAAAAAGCAAGACCTAAAGACGGCTATCAAGGAAACTGAGCATTACTTTTCTCAGTTACATGAAAAACTCTTACCTAAGGAGTTCGGCAGAGTGATTTCAAATAGGGCAGAACTGGATGAATTTCAAATAAATGACCTCATTTCGAACGAGAATAACAGTGAAAACACGGTAGAAAGATCTAGAAAGGAAGACGCTTTCGATGAGTTGAAAGGTGCAGTCAAAAACCACTTGGATGTCCTATCTATTGTTTTCAGAGTTGGTGCCAGCCTTTTATGGATGGGTGATATCAATGAGAGAGTTTTACAAATATTGAGAAGAGATTTTATAAATAATATCAATTACTTCAAGTTACCTCACCATGGAACAATTGACGTAAGTTCCATGAGCCTTAAGGCCTCTAAATACATCGTTTCGATTGCAGATGGTAAACATTATGGCGGCAAACGTTATAGACCGATGTTAGAAAAGAATTTATCAAAGGCATCATATGATCGGACTCAGATATTGTGTACTGATTGCCACCGACAATGTAGAGGGCCATATTTCCCAATTGCTTACGGAGGCAATGTGTTCCCATGCAGTCAGCACACAAGAGTATCGTTGATTTTATAAAAGAATGTAGTGAAGAGGGGGTCAAACTTTACTCTTGCATTTTTCGGGATCAAACTTTTCCTTTTGCCACAACCACACCCTCGCTTAGCAGACTTATCAGGTTTTGTATTTTTCAAAAAAAGTAGGCTGAATACCGACATGAACAATCAGGAGGTTACCCTATGGAAAATGGTGGAAAAATCAAAAAAAGGGGGTCGCGTCTTCATTCTTCACAACTTGGTGAGCAGGCCCGCCACGCCGCCAGAGAGACGGCGGATAAAAAGAACGGCGGGCAGGGGTGCAAATCTTTACTTTTGACATTTTTCGGGATCAAACCTGGCTTTTGCCCCAATCCCCTCCCTGCTGACCGCTGATAGCTGCTAAAGACTCGCCCAAAACGCCATTTTTTTGCGCTCGCCCTTTTCGAGAAAGAAAACAAGGGCTCTCCTGGAGCAGGCCACCTCGTTTCACCAACTAAAGTAAAAGCCCTTGCTGTTTCGATTACGAAAAGAAACCTAGACTTTCTTCGAGTTGAAGATTTTGGCAAGCTAACCTTTGCTTTGGTGGCTCAGAAAGCAACTACAAGATATTGTAGTTAGCCTTGCATTACTTCAACCACGGCCTAACTAGAACCTCCGCGAGAAGGGCAGTCAGGCAGCCCTGCCTTGCGGAAGGCATTCCTCCAGCGTTCATTGACCTCAGGATTCTTGTGGCGTCCTGGCCCACGACGGATGCAGAATTTGGGATTGATCCTAAGTACCTCCGCCGCTTGAACGCGAGCATCCTCGTCTCGACCTAACGATGAAAAGCCATATAGTAACCAAAGGTGTGCAAAGTAATCATTTGGCTGTATACGAACCGCTTTCCTGCCTGCTGTAATCGCCTCTTCATACTTCCCCAAGAGATTATAAGCCCCCGCCAAATTATGAAAATAGCGACTCGGTGGGTACGGGTTGAGTCGGATTGCCCTCTTTAGGATAGGGATTGCTTCTTGCGGCATGTCAGACATCCAAAGCACGTGGCCCAATGTGCCATGGGCGTTCGCAGAATTGGGATCTAGTTCGATCGCCCTTTTTCCCTCTTCAATAGCCTCATTCCACTTCCTCAAAAGAGCATAGACGCCGGCCAATGTCCTGCGCGGTTCTGGGGAATCTTCTATCGCAATGGCCTTTTTTGCGAGTTTTATGGCTCGCATGAGAGACTCCTTTGGAGACTTACTTAGGCGTAACCAGACGTCAAACAATTCAACTTGGGCAAGAACAGAGTATCCCCCCTGAAAGCTTGGGTCCAAAGCAATGGCATCCTCGGCAGCCTTGCGCGCCTTAATATTTGTATCTCTGTTAAAATCGGTTGCATATTCCCGGGCTTCTAGGAATTTCAGATAAGCATCAAGGTTTCTTGCGCTTTTTATTCTGAAGGCTGCCTGTTCCCCTTCTGTAAGTTGAACCCGTAAAGCTGTAATGATCTTCATGGTAATCTCATCTTGGATGGCAAATATGTCTTTCAGTTCCCGCTCATAACGTTCTGCCCACAAGTGGTGGCCTGTTTGAGCATCGACAAGCTGGGCCGTGATCCGCACCTGATCCTCAGCTTTTCGGACACTCCCTTCCAGCACATACTTAACGCCAAGTTCACGCCCTACCTGTTGCACCTTTACTGGTTTTCCTTTGTAAGTGAATGTTGAGTTGCGGGCAATCACAAACAGCTTAGGAGTCTTAGAGAGTGCAGTTATGATTTCCTCCGTTATCCCATCACTGAAATACTCTTGTTTGGGGTCTTCGCTCATGTTTGTGAACGGTAGCACGGCAATGGAGGGTTTGTCTGGGAGAGGGAGCGGTGGCTTTTCAGGTAATCCTGCCTTGCGGAGGGCACTAAAAAAGCGATCTCGATCGGCTTTTTTCTTATATAGAGATCTCTTTGCAGCATTTTCTACAGAATATTTAGGGTTTATCCTGAGGACTTCGGCAGCTTGAGCACGGGCCTCCTCTAGACGGCCTGCGCAGCTATAGGCGCTGGTTAATGCAGTATGGGTAACAATATCATCGGGTGTCCGCTGCAGCGCTTTTTTATGGGCACCGATAGCCTCTCCGTACCGCCCCGCACCGAAATAGGCATGACCCAAGCCCCGATAGTACCAAGGTGGAGGAAAAGGGTCCAGACGTAACGCCTGCTCCGCGTGTCGAACTGCCTCCTCGTGCCTTCCCGAAAGCGTGAGAACCAAACCCATCCAAATATGGGCATTGGCCGAGTTAGGCTCGAGGACGATAGCCCGCTTACATGCGGCAATGCCCTTTTCATACTGCCTCATCATAACATAGAGAAAGCCCAACAGAGAGTGGGCCGAGGCGTAGGAGGCATCTAAGGCTTTGGCCTTTGTTATGAATTTAAAGGCTCGCTTAAGCGACTCTTTAGGGGACTTACTTGAGCCCATGATCACATCCATAAAATGCGTTGAACCCAGATAAAGGTAAGCTGCTGCATACTCCGGATCAAGGGCAATGGCTTCCTCCGACAAGCGGCGGGCTTGAGCAAAGCCCTCCTTGGTGACGGTGTAAAATGGTTCTCTCGCTTGCAAGAGCTTTAGGTAGGCCTCAAGATTTTCTGTTCCTTTGGCACTTATGCGAGCGTGCTCACCATCTGTAAGCTCCACTTGTAGGGCTCCTATAATTTTGATGGTGATCTCATCTTGAAGAGCGAATATATCTTTCAAATCCCGGTCATATCGTTCTGCCCACAAATGGTGCCCAGTGAGAGCATCGATCAGCTGAGCTGTAATTCTGACCCGGTCTCCCGCTTTGCGAACACTTCCTTCAAGCACGTACCGCACTCCCAATTCCTCAGCGACTTGGTTAACCTTCACCGCTTTTCCTTTGTAGCTAAACGTGGAGTTACGAGCAATCACAAGCATTTTCGGTGTCTTGGAGAGGGCAGTAATAATTTCTTCGGTTATTCCATCGCTGAAATACTCCTGCTTTGGGTCTTCACTCATATTGACAAAGGGCAGCACGGCGATCGAGGGTTTATCGGGTAAAGGGAATGCCATTTTCTCAACCGATGCAACTTCCATAGGAGGAGGACGGAGATAGAAGTTCCATATCAAGGCAGCAATGACCACAACAACGAAAGCGACACCTCCGGCCAGAATTGCCTTGCGTCGCCATACTGGAGGGGCTTTTGCCTCTTTTCTTTCCCCAGCTACAGTAACCCTCGGTTCCATCAAGACACGATAGGCACCCACCGGTTTGGCAATGTTCTTGACAGTTTGATCGCCCAGATATTCATACCCCAAAGGCAGCTTTGTCTCGATTTGATCAAAGGCTGTCTTAGAGACACAGATACCCCCTGGGTCTGCCAGAGACTCCAACCTGGCTGCTATGTTCACTCCGTCACCATAGATACGTTCTCCTTCTTGGATTACATCTCCAAGGTTGATCCCGATACGAAATACCATTCTGCGGTTTTCGGGTAACTCGGCATTTCGGGCGTGGAACTCTTTCTGGACAGCTACGGCACACTGGACAGCATCCACCACACTGGCAAATTCGGCCAATAGGTTATCTCCAGGAGAGTCGATCACTCGGCCGCGGTGCTGTTTGATAAGTGCGGCCATAACTTCACGGTAGGCGGTTATGGTCTTGACGGTTTGGGCCTCATCCTCACCCATGAGGCGGCTGTAGCCTTTTACATCCGCACTGAGGATAGCGGTGAGCTTGCGTTTAAAGTCCTTTGTAGCCATGGGATATCACCTCCCCAAAAATAGAAGCCTCCAAAGGGCTATAAAAACCCCCTGGAGGCTTTATTCTCGGAACCTTCTGGCAATATTCTCTCATTGCTCACTTCAGAAGGTTAAGGTTATGTTGTTCAGTTGCGTATGAATTACTGTAAATGAGTCACACTCAATTCACTTAACACCTCATAGCTGATCTTTGTCAAGTGAAATCGCATTCTGGTTTGGGTCACTCGATTGCATGATACTGGTATGATTGGAAAGCCTCCCACAACTCTTCTGGCTTACTATTACTATACGTAACATGCACGGGCTGGCTGCATAGTCCTAACTGAATTAACTATTTCTGGATAAGACTCATCCATTGCATATTTCAATCGGAATTCATCATTGGATCCCATGCCTTGTTCGGCGCTGACATGAAATCGGTTACCCTGGAACTCAAAGATGGCGATTACGGTGATGCCGACGGAATCGCCAACCGAATCATAGTTGATCCTTCGGGTCCTGGCATAGCCTCAGTGACACCCGCTCCGCCTCCACCGTCTGGTGGCGGAGGTGGCGGCTGCTTCATTGGGGTGGCGACTTTCTAGTCATCCTGACATCGGGAGATCACAATCACAAAATGTGGCCTTGACTGCTCTGTTATTTCTCTGTTAGTCTGTGAATTCCTGGATCTTTGCCCCATTATATACTTGCCCTAATTCCAGACAACCTACAAAAAAATATCAATTTGAAAAACCCAACCGCCGTCTTGCATATGATTCATTCGCTAATTGTCAGATTCAGGTGGCTGCCATTGAAAACAACCCTCGCTTCCCGGGCCAGTACTATGAGCAAGAGACCGGCCTTCTTTACAATTTCAATCGCTACTACGACCCGACTGGAGATCTAAACATTTGCCAGGCTGTGTGAAAACTCCGGGGACATGTCAAAAGCGGAAAACAAAGGGCATTGTGTTGTCATTTTGTGAAATAGGCCGCATCCTTGGATTCTTCAATTGATGCAGTAAGGGAATCTGGGTCCATGAAGGCAAAGCACCCATTTAGGTGAAGGGGTCATAGCTGAAAGAATCAAATCAGCTCTTGACTTTTGTTGAGCGATTGGGTCAAAAGAGGAAACAAGAAACCGGGAGGAGGCATCAAAATGAGAGACAGACGATACCGCCCGCACAAGAGGCCACAGTCTGGAAAGACAGCCAGCAATGAATCTTTTGAGGATCTTCTCAGAGAAACAAGAAAAGGCAAATCCGGAGACACCGATTACAGAGAACGTTCACTCAGGATTCACGGACTTATCTGTGCTAAATGCGGGCGAGAGTTCAC
>JAUVXZ010000269.1 GCA_030603345.1 Pseudomonadota bacterium | reverse complement strand
CAACTCATGTGGATTGGAGCCGTGTCTATAGAAATTTAGATTCGGAGATTAAACTACGGCATTATTCCCCAAAAACATTGGAGACCTACACTGGATGGGTCAGACAATTCCAGAGTTTTTCTCAGGGCAAAGATCCACAATTGTTATCTGCTTCTCATGTAAAAGATTTTTTAACCTTTTTAGCAGTTAAACGAAAAGTATCCGCCTCAACGCAAAATCAAGACTGTGCAGGATGATTAAAAAGGCCTGATAGCACCATGTTCATCAAACCCGCCCAAAATCATCTTCAAGCCGTTCGATGTCATCCTCCCCAAAGTAGTCTCCTTGCTGTATTTCGATAAAAACCAAATTCTCAGTTCCTGTGTTTTTAATCCTATGAGCTGCACCAACGGGGATATCACAGGACATTCCCTTTTTGAGCGGGATTTCCTTTTCGTCAATGGTTGCAAGCGCCTCTCCCTTGACGATATTCCAATGCTCAGATCGGTGCCTGTGCCTCTGAAGACTCAACCGTTTCCCAGGATACACCAGTATTCTCTTCACTTTGTGATCAGGCTCATCGGAAAGTACCGTATAAAAACCCCAGGGGCGGTGGTCTTCTGCCTTGTTTTCTTGAGCACTCATCATCGTGCCTCTTGTGCTTGGTGCGTATCGATTTGAGATCTCCTGGGATTATAATGGAACGGGGCAGAATGTCAATTGAGATTCATTTTCGCTTGTTATCCTTTCTGTTTTAGTTTAGTAATTTCCAAAACCCATTCCGAACAGCGGCCAAATCCACCGGCTTTGCCAGTGGATTATTTAATCAATGCTTCTCAGTTCCTGTATGAGCATCCCGAGATTCTAGTGCTTGATATCAATCTGCTGATTGTTCTAGAAAAGGGCCGGAGATGGGAAAATGCTTTCAAGAGAAGGACCCCTCAATGAAAAATTTCATGGAACCTGAGAGTGTGGCGATTATCGGAATCAGTCGAAAGACCGGTCCAGGGTCTTTCAATCTCATGGAAAGCATGATCAAATTCGGCTTTTCCGGCAAAATCTTTCCCATCAATCCTAACGCTACGGAGATACTCGGGAAAAAGGTATATCCGAACGTGAGATCGGTGAAAGACAAGATAGACTTAGCGATCTTAAGTACACCCCGGGAAGATACAATCAATTGCCTCAAGGATTGTGTTGCAGCACATATCAAGGCCGCTATTGTAGTAAATCAGGGTTTTGCGGATGCAGATAGCCGGGGAAAAGAGATACAGCGGGAGATGACTGAAATTGCGAGGAAAGACGGAATCCGGATCCTCGGCCCAAATACGCTTGGCGTCCTCAACAATTTTAAAGACTTTACCACCTCATTTATGCCTTTATCCAAGGAGAAGGCACCGGTTGGTTTGATATGTCAATCAGGGGTCTTTTTTGTTGGGGCACGGAAATTTAGTGGAATGATAGGGAAGGGTATTGATCTCGGTAATGCGTGTGATATTGATTTCTATGAGAGCCTCAAGTATTTGGGGGAAGACCCTGATATAAAGATCATCGCTATTCATATGGAAGGCTTAAATGAGGGAAAGGAATTCCTTTCTTTGGCTAAAAAAGTAGTCAAGAAAAAGCCGATTATTATACTTAAAACCGGCAGCAGCGAAACAGGTGCGAAGGCAGCTATATCTCATAGTGGAACCATGGCCGGCAACTATGACGTATATAACGCTGGCTTGAAGCAGGCGGGGGTTACCTTTTTGGAAGAGGATGGTCAGATGATGGCTGCAGTTAAGACCATGCTCAACCTCCCCGCCATGAAGGGAAATGGTGTTGCAGTGATCACCTTTAGTGGTGCGGCTGGCATCATGGTCACCGATGCGTTGGAGAGATATGGCCTCAGGCTTGCCAGTCTTTCACCGGAAACCATACGGATATTGGCGGAACTTTCCCCTGATTGGATGCCGCTTGGAAATCCCCTGGATATATGGCCAGCAGTTATGAAGCATGGTACGCAAAAGGCATATTGTGTAGCGCTCCAGGCAGTTATGAATGACCCACAGGTACATGGTGTTATATGTATAGCTATTGCACCTATGATGCCGGAGTTCTCCTTTCTTGATGTCTCTGAGGCCTTAAATAACATCATTGAAGAGCTACCCTGCAAGCCGGTACTATTTTGGCTTTACGGGCCCAATCCAGAGGAAATCGGCGAAAGATTTGAATTCAAAAAGAGGATGATGACTTATCCGACCCTTGAAATGGCAGCGTGGTCTTTGTCTCTATTGAGAGATAGGCATTCTTGCTTGGACAGGGAGAACAATAAGCTATGGACATCAAACTCAGTAATATGAATCGACTCTTTGAACCGAGATCGATCGCCGTGATCGGTGCCTCGGATAAGCCTGCTAAGCTCGGCTTTCATGTAATGCTCAGTCTGACTAAAGGCGGCTTTCCAGGCAGGATCACACCTATCAATCCTGGTTCAAGTGAGATCATGGGCCTGAGGGCCCTTCCTTGTATCACTGATCTTCCGGACGATATAGACTTAGCCATAGTAGTGCTGCCTGCGCATATGATTCCGGGGATCTTTGAGGAATGCCTGGCTAAGGGAGTGAAGGGAATTGTTCTTATTACAGCCGGATTCAAGGAGATTGATGATCCAAAAGGGGCTGATCTTCATGAACAGCTCGCCACTATTTTGAACACAACCCCTGTGCCGGTGATCGGTCCCAATACGTTTGGCATGATAAATTTACAGGCCAACCTCAATGCTTCCTTTACACCACAGTTTTCTTTGTTGAAGAAGGGTGTAATTGGGCTGGTCAGCCAGAGCGGGGGAATGTGTCATCTCCTCTCTTTTCTGGCAGTGCGGGATGATATTGGCTTTAGCAAGATAGTTGGAATTGGAAACAGGCTGAATGTAGATTTTCCTGAGATGGTTGATTATCTAATACAGGATGCCGATACAGAAATCATAGCGCTGTATATGGAGGGTATTGACAGGCCCCGGGAACTAATAGAGACGGCTAAACTCTATAAGGGCAAGAAACCGATTATTGCCTATAAAACCGGTGTAGGTGACATAGGAAATCAGGCGTCTCGTTCGCATACCGGATCTCTGGCTGGAAGAAAGGAAATCTATTCAGGGGCATTTAGCCAGGCAGGCATACTTGGGCTGGATAGCGTGGAGGTCTTACTAGACACGGCCAAGGCAATGGCTGTATCTCCTCTACCCGAGGGGCCTGGTGTGGCCATACTTTCCTCTCAAGCTGGTCCAGGTATAGCTGGCGCTGATATGTGCCAGATGGCTGGGCTGAGGATCGTGCCCTTTAGTCCCAAGACCCAGCAGAGGATAAATGACATTTTGCCCCCTCTTGCCTTACGGGCAAATCCCGTAGATATGGGTCCGGCCTGGTATGATTCAGAGGCCACCGTTGGCATTTTGCAGGCTGTTATGCAAGATGAAAAGGTGTCGGGTATCCTCCTCTTTATGATGTTTGCCTCCGCCAATGTCGATTGCATTAAAGGTTTGTCGTTTTTGCTGAAAGATAGAGAGCACACAAAGCCTATTATCACATGCCTTTCTGCCCCACCTGGAATATGGGATAAGCATATAAAACGGTATGAACAAGCAGGTATTCTCGTCAATTTTCCCACCCCAGAAAGGGCAGCTAGAGCCATGATCAATCTTAATAGATATCGGAGTTTAATTTGAAGTGACTAAAGCCCGCCCTGGCGCTATGTGCTCCAATCAGCATATTAAGTCTATACGTCAGCAAGTGCTTGAATCAGCCTAGAAAACCTATAAGCCAGGACTGGGCCAGGGTTCAAAGTGAACTAAAGTTATGAACTGGTTTGAAGTAATTGAAGAGGAGAAGTGTTGAAGCTTGAACGGTCATAAGTTGAGCTCTTTAGGTATGATCTTATTTTATGCCATCAACGATTATGCAATCTGAAGATGTACGGTGATATCTGGTATACGATGTACGATAAGCCGTAGTTAAGTCATTTTCTATTTAAACTTTAGGCACTTTACACTTTAGCTCACTTTAGGCACTTATTCTAATTTGATTTTGACTCGGAGAAATGAGGATTAAATGTGTGGCTAAAGATAATCAAATATTAAAGATAATAAATAATCTATTCGTCTCCCTTATTCCGCCTCTTGACGAGTTCTATAAAATCCTCAAGGTTCTGCTGAGAGCCGAAAACGGTACTATAGAGCTTTTCACTCCATATGCTGAGACCTAACCTAAATATCTGATGTATCACACCATCAGCACCCTGGGCCCCCTTAAGCTTGAGCAGCTGGTAAAGAAGGTCATCTGGTAT
>JAUVXZ010000305.1 GCA_030603345.1 Pseudomonadota bacterium | reverse complement strand
AACTCCCTTAAGCATTTTGCAGCACCTGCCATGGCTCCGGTTTTTCTCAATCTCAGTATGATTGGTGCCCTCCTTTTTCTGGCCTCCTCCATGAAAACGCCAACTGTGGGACTGGCTATTGGCGTGATAGTAGGAGGGTTTCTTCAAGTGGCATTGCAGATCCCCTTCCTGGTCGGTAAGGGTTTCTCCTTTGGCTTCACATGGAATCCGGCGCATCCGGCTTTAAAGAAGATTGGTGCGCTTATGGTACTCATCATCTTCGGTTCCGCCATCTATCAAATAAACCAATTAGTAGGCACACTCTTAGCCTCCCTTCTCAGGGAAGGGAGCGTTTCTTATCTCTACTATGCAGATAGACTCGTCCAGTTTCCCCTCGGTGTTTTTGCCATAGCAATTAGCACAGCTGTTTTGCCATCTCTTTCAAGAGAGGCGGTAGCGGGGGATTTGGCGCGGCTTAAGGAAACCCTTTCGCATGCTTTGCGGCTTACTATGTTTATCACCATTCCGGCAATGATAGGATTGATTATTTTACGGGAGCCGATTATCAGGCTTTTATTTCAGAGGGGTGCCTTTGATCCAACCACAACGATCATGACTGCGCGGGCCCTTCTGTATTATTCTGTAGGTCTGTGGGCTTTTGCTGCCCTAAGGGTCTTTGTGTCCGCCTTTTACTCCCTGCAGGATACCAAGACCCCAGTGAAGGTGGCAGTGGTTGCTATGCTGGTGAATATCATCCTTTCTGTTATATTAATGCATACCGCTCTCGAGCATGGAGGCTTGGCCCTGGCCCTTTCCCTTGCTTCCACCTTGCAACTCGTTATGCTTATCGTTTTGCTGCGAAAGCGTCTGGGAGGTATTGGGGGGAGGGTAGTGGTGGCCTCAATGGTACGGTCTCTTTCTGCCTCCCTCATTATGGGTGTCTGTGTTTATCTGCTGGCCTTTAGGATATTGGTTGGTGTGCTGGGGCAGGGGGTTTTGTCTCTTGCCTTTGGCATCCTTGTGGTAGTTTGTGCAGGCCTGGTCATATTCCTTATTTCAGCAAAAGTGTTAGGGAGCCAAGAGCTGTCATACCTTACAAAGCTATTGAGGCTCTCGAAAAAGAGGGAGCAAACATAGAAAAGGGAACTGGCAATATTCGATGCATTCGCAAAAAGTCGATTTTGCTCACTCCGTGAGCATTTTGGGCGCACTTAAGATTTTCAGCTAAAATGCTAAAACTCGGTATAATGCCCTCAAACAGTTAGCATTTCTTAACGCTGAACATCTCAAGCACTTTTCTCCCAAAACGCTCAATCTCGTTCACAAAACACTTTTTACGAGTTTGTCATATTTATCTTGAATACAAAATCAAAACATGGCAGATTTATTTTGTTATGTGATTGATTTCATTCTCAAGGGTATGTACTGATTTTGCTTATGAAGCATGAATTACATTGAGAGATGAAATTGGAAATCGCGTTTTAGACTAAGCGAAAAGGGATTTCGGCAACAGCCTGGAAAGTGGGGATGTAACTCAGATGGGAGAGCGGTACGTTCGCAACGTACAGGTCAGGGGTTCGATTCCCCTCATCTCCACCAAAACGTTGAAACTGAGGAGGTATTGAGTGCCAAGAAGCGCTGAGGTTGAGCGAAGGACCAAGGAGACAGAGATCCAAATAACCCTAAATCTGGATGGAAAGGGGATCTCCTCTATTGATACGAGTATCCCTTTTCTCGATCACATGTTTGAGTTGATGGCAGCTCATGGATTTATGGACCTTACCGTCAAGGCAAAAGGAGATACCGAAATCGATTATCATCATACGATTGAAGATCTTGGTATTTGCCTGGGTCAGGCCATTAGCGAGGCTTTAGGCGAAAAAAAGGCCATAAAGAGGTACGGCCAGGCAATCGTTCCCATGGATGAGGCCCTCGCCCAGGTGGTAATCGATATCTCAAACAGGCCCTATCTTTCCTATAAGGTACCCTTAGAGACAAGTTTGACCGGACAATTTGACGTAGGGATTCTCAGCGAGTTTTTTAGGGCCCTGGTAAATCATGCGGGGCTTACCATGCATATTGAGCTTGTTTCTGGTGATGATCCGCATCACAGTGCTGAGGCAATTTTTAAGGCCTTTGCCCGGGCACTTGACGATGCCTCTCAAAGCGAAGAAAGGCGTGAGGGTGTCCCATCCACGAAGGGCCTCTTATAGCGAATCCTTATCACACCCAAAAACATCTCGTCATCAGTATTTCTTTTTTCCTTCTGGTCTTTTCTTTCCACCTGTCAAATCTAGGACTATCAGTTTGAACAGAGTACGTGTTTCCCCAAAGGCATTAGGAAAATCCTTGTCGTAGAATTCACCGCACCTTTAACCAATATACGATTCTGCAGACACTTTTGAACGATATTGATTTTTTACTTGACAGGGGTTTACAAAAATGTTCATATTCTGAACACTCTTTTACCCCAGCAGAGAGATCGAAAAACGCAATATTATCAGTATGTTATAGCCTGTTTTCTGATGTAAGCTACGGGGCGGAGCTGTCCGCGCAAAGAGCAATGAGCATAGTGCATAGTGTAAAGGAGACAGGAAAAGGATGGTAAAGTTTCGATTTCAAGACTTGCAGATATGGCAGTTAGCTATAGAAATAGCTGACAAATTATTCGATATCGCTGATATGCTGGAGAAAAGAAAGCTTTACCGTTTTGCCGAACAATTAAGGGGCGCAGGAATGTCGGCCCCGAACAATATAGCTGAAGGTTCTGGTTCGGACTCTATAAAGGATTTCGCTAATTTTCTGAATATTGCTAGGCGTTCGACCTTTGAGAATGCAAATATAATTCTACTGCTAAGACGAAGAAATTTAATTGATTCAGAAATTGAAAGTCAAATAATAGAAGAACTGGACAAACTGAGTCGAAAAATAACAAGCTTCAAAAAATCACTTAAATAGAGAACGCACGCCTTGCTCTATGCGCCATGCGCTCTGCCCTTTGCTCTATGCCCCATGCTTTACAGATTCACCGCATTAATCTCAAATCCCGATTTTACCGGTAGTGTACTAATTTACTCAACGGTCTCACTATAATTTTCTGTGCTAAAAGATGGATCCGCAAGATCTTAGATCCCTTCAACTCCTTGAAGAGATAGACAATGATCATAGCCCGAGCCAGAGAGACCTGGCCCAAAAGCTGAATATCTCACTCGGTCTGGTAAACTCTTTTATCAAACGGCTCGCAACAAAGGGATACGTGAAGATCACAACCATCCCCAGAAATCGGGTGAAGTACATACTTACACCAAAGGGATTTGCGGAAAAGAGTCGGCTTACCTATGAATTTATCCAATATTCTTTTCATTTTTACAAAAGAGCAATCAGGGATATTGAGGGCTTACTCAATGATTTTCAGAAGAAGGGCGTTAAAAAGGTAGTTTTTTATGGTGCGAATGAC
>JAUVXZ010000152.1 GCA_030603345.1 Pseudomonadota bacterium | reverse complement strand
AGGAGTTACTATGCTAGAAATACGGTGGCATGGAAGGGGCGGTCAGGGCGCAGTTACGTCGGTAGAGATGCTTGCGCTGACCGCCATCGGAGAGGGAAAATATGCCCAGGGCTTTCCCAGTTTCGGCCCTGAGAGGAGAGGGGCTCCGGTAGCAGCATTCAACCGGATTGATGACAAACAGATAAAGGTCAGATCGGCCGTCTACAAGCCGGATGTCGTGGTTGTTCTTGACCCGAGTCTGGTAGGCCTGGTTAATGTTATGGAGGGGTTAAAACCGGATGGCACATTGATCGTGAATACGCCGAAATCTCCTGAAGAGCTGAAAAAGGAGCTCAACTTTGAAGGCAGAGTGGCCACGGTAGATGCTTCGAAAATAGCCTGGGAAGAATTGGGAGTTCCGATTACGAATACCACTATGTTAGGGGCTCTGATCAAGGCAGTCAAGCTCGTGAAACTGGATTCAACAAAGGCCCCAATGGAACACAGGTTTGGGAGGATCGCAAAAAAGAACCTCGCTGCCCTGAACAGGGCGTATGAAGAGGTAAAGATCAAGTAAGATAGACACAGAGTGTGAGGTATCATAATGGCAGACAAGCAATGGCCAGAAACCTGGCAAGAGTTCAATCTGGGAGGCATGGTATTCAGTCCTGGAAATGCATGTGAATACCATACTGGAAGCTGGAGGGATCAAAGACCTGTACTTGATACCTCCAAGTGTATTAAATGCGGTATCTGTTATATATTCTGCCCTGAGGGGTGTATTTCACAGGATGCGGATGGATATTTTGTGGCAGACCTGGATTACTGTAAGGGTTGTGGCATTTGCGCCCATGAATGCTGGCCGGGCGCCATAACAATGGTAGAGGGGGGCTAAGCCATGACAAAACGAGCTGGTATGGAAATAGCTTTTGCCGCTGCAGAAGCAGTTGCGCTATGTAAGCCTGATGTGGTGGCTGCCTATCCCATTACACCTAACACGCACATACCGGAGCACTTATCGGATATTGTTGCAGACGGAAGAATTGATGCCGAGTTTATTTGTGTAGAATCTGAACATTCTGCATTGAGCGCCTGCTGCGGTGCTTCAGCTACAGGAGCAAGGACCTTTACAGCGACGAGTTCCCAGGGGCTGCTGTTTATGGGTGAGGTGATGCCAATTGTCTCAGCTATGCGGCTTCCTGTGGTAATGGCAATTGGCAACCGGGCGTTATCCGCTCCCATTAATATATGGAACGATCACAGTGATATCATGTCACAGAGGGACATGGGTTGGATTTCAATATTTGCTTCAAACGGCCAGGAAGTAGTGGACATGGCTATTCAGGCCTTCAAGATCGCAGAGCATAGAGAGGTTCTGCTGCCGCTCAACATAAATTTAGATGGTTTTCAGCTCACCCATATGGTTGAGCCCATACTATTTCCGGATCAGGCGGAGGTTGACAGGTTCCTCCCGGAATACAAACCCTATGCCACTCTTCATCCTGATAAGGTACTTTCCATGGGGACCTTAGGCATGCCGGAGATATTCACCGAGGCTATGAAGGCCAAGGATGTGGCCCTTATAAACTCCAAGAAGATCATATTGCAGGTATGGAAAGAGTGGGAAGAGCAGTTTGGCCGCATGTATGAGCCCATAGAGGCCTACAAAACCGAAGGGGCCGATATGCTGTTGCTCACCATGGGTTCCATGGGTGATACGGCAGAGGTTGCCATTGACGAGTTGCGTAAAAGGAAGGTATCTGCCGGGTTATTAAGGTTAAAGCTCTGGAGACCTTTTCCGATTGAGGAGCTGAGGAATGCCGTGAAAGGCGCAAAGGTTCTGGCTGTCATGGACAGGGCAGTGTCCTTTGGAGGCTCAGCAGCACCCGTTGGTGCAGAGATCAGGGCTGCTTTGTATGGAGAGCCGGACCGGCCTTTGATAATTAATGAGATTATAGGACTGGGTGGGCGTGACGTAACCGTGGGAGATTTCATTCAGATAGTCGAAAAGGCGGCTCAGGCGGAGAAGGAGAAACCCGAGGAAGCTTACGAAATTTATGGAGTGAGGGGATCATGAGTATTATTGTAGAAAACTTTGATTTATATGCCCCAAGATTGGTGGACAAGGAGGAGTACTTTAGTGCTGGACACCGTGCTTGCCAGGGATGCGGAGAGGCCCTGGCCATTCGCTTGATGTGCAAGGCCCTTGGTAAGGACACGGTGATTGTCAATGCAACGGGTTGCATGGAGGTCGTTTCAAGTCTCTATCCTACAACCGCGTGGAAACTACCGTGGCTACATGTGGCATTTCCCAACGCCGCTTCAGTGGGATCGGGTGTTGAGGCAGGCCTCAAAGTGCTGCGGCGGAAAGGAAGGATTGCGGATCGGGATATAAAAACCGTGTCTATCGGCGGAGATGGGGGTACAGTTGACATAGGGCTTCAGGCACTTTCTGGAGCAATGGAGAGGGGGCATGATCTGTTGTATGTCTGCTTTGACAATGAGGCTTACATGAATACAGGTATACAGCGTTCCGGGGCTACACCCTTCGGAGCCTCGACAACCACTGAACCTGCTGGCTCGGCTAGTTTTGGAAAGAAGGCATGGAAGAAGAATGTTGCCGAGATCATGGTGGCTCACAATGTGCCGTATGTTGCCACCGCCTGTCACAGCTACCCTCTCGATTTCATGAACAAGGTCAAGAAGGCGGTAAAGGTAAAGGGGCCGAGCTATATCCACTGTTTATCGGTCTGCCCCACCGGATGGAGACTTCCCCCGGAGCAATGCATCAAGGCAGGGCGAATGGCTGTTCAAACGGGCATTTTTCCGCTTTATGAGGTGGAAGACGGAAAATACAGGATGACTATCGAGACGAGGGAGTTGCGACCTGTGGAGGAATACCTGAAGCTTCAGGGTCGATTCCGTCACCTCTCAGAGGATGAGAAAAAGGTGATTCAGGAACGGGTAAACCAGGAATACAAGAAGCTCATGAATAAGGTTGAATGTTTACCTTCCTGGTCGGATTTGAAGGAATAAAACGATAGTTTGTTTTAACATAGGATATATAGGATAAGGTGGCTTGAGAATGGATAACGTTATATTTAGCAGTTGGAATGGAAAGATTGTAGATAACAGGAAGGGTAAGACATCTAAGGCTCCCAAACGAGCAGATATTACACTTCCTAAACTGCCGGAAGAGGAAAAGCCGCTGGCCCTTATGGGATGGAACGGCCTTGTGGTGATGAATCCAGAGGCGGATATCGTTTCCCTTACGCTACGTTATTTAAAAGAGATAAGGAAACTTTCATGTGGTGAATGTTCTGTCTGTATGATTGGGATAGACAGGCTGCTGGATATCATAGGAGAGATGGCCAAAGGGGAGGGAAGCAAGGCAGATATTGCCGAGATGAAAGCTATTATCAAGCAGGTATGTGTCAACAGCAAGTGTGGCTTTGGCCAGTCTGCACTTTTTCCCGTGCTGGATTCCATCAAATTCTACAAATCCGATTTTTTAGCTCTAATCAAGGGGGAAAAGAAGCTGGAAGACAAGGATTATTCATGTACTGTAACAGCCCCCTGTATGGAGGCCTGCCCGGCACGCCTTGATATTCCGGGCTACATTGAACTGATCAAGAATAATAAGTTCAAAGAATCTCTCGACCTCATTCGTGAAAACTGCATCCTTCCTGGTGTTGTTGGGCGTGTGTGCACCCATCCCTGTGAGGATGCATGTGTGCGCAAGGATATAGATGAACCTGTGTCTATCAGGTTGCTAAAAAGGGCAGCTGCAGATGATGACTTACAGCATGGTGGAAGTTCTCTTAACGGCCCGCAAAAGGAGAGGGAAGAGAGGATTGCAATCATTGGTGCAGGGCCAGCAGGACTTGCCGCTGCCTATAATCTTCGGTTAATGAGATATGGTGTGACTATCTTTGAGTCATTGCCTCATGTTGGCGGGATGGCCGCTGTAGGCATACCTGAATATCGTCTCCCCAGGGACATTCTCAATCACGAGATAGACCTTATCAAGCGGATAGGGAGTGAGCTAAAGGTAAACACCAAAGTGGAAAAGCTGAGCCTGAAGGATCTGAAAAAAAAGGGGTATAATGCGGTATTTGTTGCCGTTGGTGCCCATATAGGGACTAAGATCGGTGCCGAGGGGGAAGATAAAGGGTACGAAGGTTTTGTTGATGGTGTGGAGTTTTTGAGGAATTTGAACCTTGGCGAGAAGGTTAAGCCTCAAAAGAAGGTAATCGTTATAGGTGGAGGCAATACGGCTTTAGACTGTGCACGTAGTTGTGTCAGAATCGGCTTTAACGATGTGGAGATCATCTACAGAAGGTCGAGGGTCGAAATGCCAGCAAGTGACGAAGAGATAGAGGAAGCGGAAAAAGAAGGTGTGAAATTTAACTATCTTATGACTCCTGTAAAGATACTAGCGAAAGACGGAAAGGTTACAGGTGTAGAATGTATCAAAATGAAGCTTGGAAAGCCTGATGAAAGCGGAAGGAGAAGGCCTGTTCCGATTAAAGGTTCTGAGTTCACTATAGATACAGATCTGATCATACCAGCTATTGGTCAACGCTCCGAACTCCCGGTGATCCCTGATAAGGAAAAAATTGAGATCACAAAGTGGGGGACAATAAAGGTCGATCCTATCACGTACATGACAGATGTTGAAGGTGTGTTTGCCGGGGGAGATTGTGTTACTGGCCCGGCGATCGTGATTGATGCACTGAATACGGGGAACAAAGTTGCCAAAAGTATTGACTGCTATTTACAGGGTGGCAGTCTCGCCAGGGGGATTACCTTTGAAGGAGTTGATCTGAAGAAGCAGATGGGGCGGGGGTTCACAGTAAAAGCGCCCGCTCAAGGTGTTGGTTTCCTCGATGTAAAAGAGAGGGCAGGAAGCTTTGAAGAGGTAGAGGGTGGATATATTAGTATGGAGGCTATGAGCGAGGCCCAGCGCTGCCTGAGATGCTACAGAGTTGTAGTTTGGGAAAAGGCCATATAGAAGTATCCTAAGCAAGAGGTTTAGAATGGTTACCATAGTAATAGATGGGCGTAAGGTTAAGGCAAAAGAGAATTCGACCATACTGGAAAATACTCAGGAGTTGAACATAGATATTCCCACCCTTTGCTTTCACAATGATCTCAGCTCCTTTGGGGCCTGTCGGCTCTGCATGGTAGAGGTAAATACAAATGGAAAATGGCAACTTGCAACATCCTGCAATACACCTGTGGAAGATGGGATGGAGATTCGGACCGACTCGGATAGGGTGCAGGAAAGCCGGAAACTAACTGCAGAGTTGCTCTATTATAAATATCCCACGACAGAGGCGGTAAGGGAAGTCGCCAGAAAGCTGGGAGTGCAGACTCCCGAGGAAAAGGGTGAAGGCCACGATTGTATCCTCTGCGGCTTATGTGTAAGGACATGCCGAGAGATTGTTGGCGTCAGCGCGCTTACCTTTCAGGACAGGGGTCGTGGTCGTGATATTGATGAGCCAAAGATCGAGTTTGATCCAAATTCTTGCATAGGATGTGGATCCTGTGCTTACGTGTGTCCCACCGGCTATGTACAGATGGAGTCGGTAGGTGACAAGAGGATCATTTGGAATAAGGTCTTTAATATGGTTGCCTGCAAGGTCTGTGGAAGGTTCTTTGCGCCGGAAGACCAGCTAAAGTATATAAGCAAGGAAACGAATGTACCGTTTGATAAGCTCACAACTTGTACAAATTGCAGGTAAGATCATTTCGAAATCCAGTTGTATTATTTAACAATAGTTACAGGGTATCCCCAAGGATTTTTGAGACGCATGCCCTGACTGCCAATAGTATCCGTCCCTATAGCAAAGAGGTTATCTTATTCAAAAAACCTAATCACCAAAACCTCTTCGTGTCTTTTGATATTTTGATTTGAAAATCTACACAGTATCCTATTATATTTTTTTGGAATTTTGTAATTTGGCCTGCCCTGTGAAATGCGTAGCATATTTCACCGGGGTAATTTGTGTTTGTTTCGTGCTTCGGCCCGCCCTGCGACGTGATGTGGATATGCAACTGTTTTCACTGCTTATGAATGCCTCACTTTCCATCACCACATCTTGACATGCCAGGCCTGCCCGACATCCGGCAGGCGGGTCTGGGCCAGGGATTTCGAGTTTCGCGTTTTGCTGTTTCTAGATCTGGATAAGACTCAATAACTGGGATAAGTAAAAACTTTTGATTTACACTATGAAATAGATAGGGGGGCACAATGGACTGTATTTTTTGTAAGATCATTTCTGGTGAGATACCCGCAGTCAAGGTACTGGATGAAGATCTGGTTCTTGCCTTTATGGATATCAACCCTTCGTCTCAAGGCCACATGCTGGTTGTTCCCAAACAGCATGCTGAGAACATCTTTGAGATCTCCGAAGGTGATCTGGCAGCTGTTACCAGTGCGGTAAGACGGTGTGCAAAGGCAGTAAAAGAGGCACTTAAGGCGGAAGGAGTAACCATTCTTCAGCTTAACGGCAGGGCATCTGACCAGATAGTTCCTCATCTCCACATACATATTATGCCCAGATGGGAAAACGACGGATTATCAGTATCGCAATGGGAGATGAAGCCGGGGAATATGGAAGAGATAAAGGACATAGCCCGGAAGGCACAGGAACATCTCTCCTAATCCAGACAAGCCTCAATTGAGGAATTAAGGAATCCCTCAATCCCTCAATCCCCAAATTTCATTATCAGCTTTGGAAGACACTATACATGTAATAGATTTTCTGGCACAAAAGACACGAATTTGAGAACTAACAGACTAAAGATCAAAATCAATAGAAGTCAGCCTTTTCACTTCTTTGACGTCCGTTAGATCAAAGCTGATAGGGGTTATGGTTATCCGGTTTTCTCTTAAGGCCATTGAATCAGTATCTGGAATACTGTCTTCCACAGGCGTTTCAGTGGCCAACCAGTAATAGACATTTCCTCTTGGATCCTTCCTTTTTTCATATATATCCTTGTGCCTAACAAGATCCTGCGTAGTAAAGGATACACCCTTAATCTGATCCTCAGGTACAGCCGGTATATTCACATTCAGGGCTGTTCTCTCTCTCAGGCCGTTCTCCATGACAAGTTGGATCATCCGGCGTGAGAATTTAGCAGCAAAGCCAAAGTCAGGATCATTTTTGGTATTCAGTGAAATGGCAACTGACGGAATACCGAGAAAGGCCCCCTCTGTGGCAGCGGAGACAGTACCCGAATACAAAAGGTTGATACCTACATTGGAGCCCAGGTTGATTCCTGAAAGGATCATATCTGGCCTTTGTTGTAATATCTCCTGGACACCTATTTTCACACAATCTGCAGGCGTTCCGCTTACCCCGTAGCCAAAGAAGGTTCCATTTCTCTTAAATCGCCTCACCCTCAAAGGGTTGGATAGGGTAATGGCGTGGCCTACTGCACTCATTTCTGTTTCGGGAGCCACTATGGAAAGCTCAAAATCACCCTTTAACTCCTCATACAGAGCGATTAGACCCTCGGCTAATATGCCGTCATCATTGGTTAAAAGTATTCTCATTTCCACCTGCCGCAACTATCTATACACCATAGTAACGAAGAATAAAAGGCACAAAGTCGAGAGATTGGAGCATTTTACACTTGAAATATTATCTTGACTAGCAGATAGTTTTTGAGGGGTCCTTTTGTTACTCTTTTATGGATCTATTACTACTGAAAGCATCAAATAGTTTGCAATATCGGGAGGGGCATGAGGTCTTTTCTGGTGTGACTGGTGGGAGGCCGCTGTCCTTTTCACGACTTATCAGTGGGGGAAGCCGCAGCCCTGAGCCTGTCGAAGGGAATGCGGAGGGGGCAAGTATCCCCTGTTGATAAGTCGTAGAAAAGATCAGGCTGGGAGCCTCGGAACAGAAGAAAAGATCTCATGACCATCCTAGAGCCTTCTCGGCTATGTCCAATGCAAATAATAAGATGCTCTGCTTAGTAACAAGAAAAGGGACGGTAAAGCAGGGGGGAGTTGAGCAAAACACGGTACCAAACGACACCAAACAGAGCAAAATCTACCATAAAGTCGCCGATTAGAGATCCCATGATCCATGGTACTATATTAACCCAGAACGAAGGAGGAAGATATGCCGGGTTTTGAGGTTTTCGGTGAGGAGGAAAAAAAGGAGATATCGGATGTGTTAGACACCGGGATTCTTTTTCGCTACGGATTTGAAAAAGAGCGCAAGGGTATCTGGAAGGTCGCCGAATTTGAGAGGCGATTTGCCAGTATGTGCGGTGCTTCATATTCACTTGCGGTTTCGTCTGGATCGGCAGCCCTTAGGGTTGC
>JAUVXZ010000279.1 GCA_030603345.1 Pseudomonadota bacterium | reverse complement strand
GGAATTGAGCAGGGTGTGTTTAAAAGGGTTGATGTGGACTTAATGGCCTTTAATATTATGATGCTGGCTCACATGTGGGTCCTAAAGAGATGGCATTTCAAGAATCGTCTCAACCTTGATAAATACTTCAAGCTTCAACTGAAAATCATAATGGATGCTTTGAAGGAATAATTTACTCCTCCTGAAGCTCAGGTAAATCTTTGTAGAGATCACGGGAGCCGAGGTTGGCGAGGGAGTCCCTGGTAAGCACGGACTGAGCCTCATACCCTTCTTCGGAGGTGCCGTGACCCTGTTTGGGGATCACTTCATAAGCTCACCCCTCTTTCAGCTCTGAAGCTCGGGGATATTCTCATAGTAATCCAGCGATTCCGGATTCATCAGGGCGTCCCGATTTAACACGGGTCTCCCATGGAGGATATTGGTGACCGCACTTTCAACCTTCTTCATATTCAGCGTATACGGGATATCCGGGATCTCGATCATTTTTGCAGGAACATGTCGGGGGGAGGCCTTTGCACGGAGCGTCTTTTTAATCTTGGCTTTCAACTCCTCTGTGAGGTGATATCCTTCAGCAGGTTTGACAAAGAGAATAATCCGTTGATCTCCCTCCCAGTTCTGTCCTATTGCCAGGCTATCGGCTATTTCTTCTAATTGTTCCACTTGGTTATATATCTCGGCCGTACCGATACGAACTCCAGAAGGCTTCAACACAGCGTCAGAACGACCATAAAAGGTTACTCCGCCGGTCTGACTATTAATCTTAACATAATCGCCATGACGCCATATATTGGGATAGACAGCAAAGTATGCATCCTTATACTTTGCATTATCCGGATCATTCCAGAAGTAGAGAGGCATTGATGGGGCAGGTGCCTCACACACCAGTTCCCCTTCCTGGTCAACTACGGGAGAGCCTTTTTCATCGTATACATTTATCTTCATGGCCAGTGCAGGAAACTGCAACTCACCGGCATATACCGGGCTGGTGGGGCTTCCCGTGCAAAAGCAGCCATTGATGTCGGTGCCACCGGCAGAGGAGTTAAACCACACATCCTTTTTGATATCCTGGTAAACATACTCAAAGCCTTCAGGCGAGAGGGGGGAGCCGGTTTGCCAGATTTGTTTCAATGACGACAGATCGTAGTCTTTGCCGGGCTTGAGTTCTTGGCTTTTAATAAAATTGATATAGCTTGCACTGGTACCAAACATGGTTACCTTTTCGTCCTGAACTAACTTCCACATGGCACCCAGATCAGGGTAACCGGGATTGCCGTCGTATAGAATGAGCGTGTTTCCCACTGCCAGCGAGGTGAGCATCCAATTCCACATCATCCAGCTACAGGTGGTGATAAAAAAGTGCACATCCTCTCTGGTGAGATCGGTATGGAGTATCAACTCCTTTAACTGATTAATAAGAATTCCACCAGCCCCCTGAACCAGACACTTAGGCTTGCCCGTTGTTCCGGAAGAGAACATAATATAGACGGGATGATCAAAGGGGAGTTGCTCGAATTGAATTTCAAGGCCCCGTTCTTGTGAGAGAAAATCATCATAGTGTACCCCGTTGGGGATAGCGCTGATATCAGGTTTCTCTTCCGTGTAGGAGGCGACGATAACCTTTTCGACCGAGGGTATCCCCTTTGCAATCTCAGCAGCATTGGAAAGGGAATCAAAGGCCTTTGCCTTATAGAAATATCCATTAACAGTAAATAGAACCTTGGGCTCAACTTGGCCCAGCCGCTCCAGAGCCGCCCCCGCACCAATGTCAGTAGCACAGGAGGCCCAGGTGGCACCAATACTGGTAGCAGCGAGCATGGCAATCCCGGTCTCCATCATATTGGGCATGTAGGCAGCAACCCGATCTCCCGGGACAACTCCTATCTCTCGGAGCGATTGTGCCAGACGGGCCACTGTGTCATAGAGGACTTCGTAGCTCATCTTGGCTGATTTTTGGGTTTCCCCTCTGAAGATAAAGGCTGTATGATCATCGCGGTACCTCAGGAGATTTTCGGCGTAGTTGAGCCGTGCTCCTACAAACCATCTCGCACCGGGGAATGTGGTCAGATCATCGACAACGGTATCATAGCTCTCTGAGTATTTTATATTCGCAAAGTCCCAAAAAGCGGCCCAAAACTCAGGGATATTGTCAACTGACCATGTATAGAGGGGTCGGTATTCGGTGAAGTCCGTTCCGTAGCGCTCGTTAACAAAGTTCATAAACTTGTACATGTTTGAGCTTTTGATTCTCTCTTCCGACGGTTTCCATAAGAGTTTGGCCATGGTGTCCCTCCTTTGAATAATTCTGTTTGGATTTTTTGCCAAGATGAACAGGAAGTAACAACCGCCCCCTAATTTAGTCTTTTGTCTTGACTAACAGCTATAATTGGATTACACCTAAGCCCTTAAAATAAATGTAGTAATTAGTCAAGAGAAGATTTGTTTTGGAGTCCCTTATGCGGACGCAGGACGCTGGAAACTAAGGCGGGGAGTAACTGTTCAGGTAGCCACAAAGGCACCAAGCCACAAAGGCCAAATATGAGCTTATCGCCTTATCTGAAAAGGAAGAAGACAATGTGCCCCGCATAAAAAGCATATCAAAAGAATAATTTTCTAATCTTAGTGGCTTTGTGTCTTAGTGGCTGAATAGTAACGGCGGGGAGAGAGATTTTTTTGATACTATATAATTGAAAGGTGTTTTTTGTTGATGGATGAGTCGAGTAGGTTAATCAAGGAGGTGAAGGAAAAGGTTAAGGAATTGAGGTCAAGAGGCCTTAACCTGTACCCATCAGGCTTCAGGAGAGATACTACCGTCGAGGGAGTGGTAAAACGTTTCGGTAAGCTTGACCACGATGCACTGAGTAAGAAAACCGAGACCTTCACCCTGGCAGGTAGGGTTATGTCCATGAGGGATTTTGGGAAAGCGGTTTTCATTCACATTAAGGATGGGACCGGCCAACTCCAGGCATATATACGCAAGGATAGGGTCGGCGATGATAATTTTGAGACCTTCAGGTTGATAGATATAGGTGATCATGTAGGGATTACAGGGAAGCCTTTTAGGACAAAGACAAATGAATTAACGATCCTGGCTGACTCTGTTGTTCTTCTCTCGAAATCCCAAAGGCCACTACCAGAAAAGTATCACGGGTTGGTAGATGTGGAAGCGAGATACCGCCAGAGGTACCTTGATCTGATGGTTAATGATAATGTGAGACAAGCCTTTATTCTAAGAAGTAGAATTATCAAGGCCATAAGGGAGTTTTTTGATAACCAAGACTTTATCGAAGTAGAGACCCCAATGATGCAATCGATTCCAGGTGGTGCAACAGCCCGACCATTTAAAACATATCACAATGCACTGGGCATGGAGCTTTATCTGAGAGTGGCCCCTGAGCTCTATTTGAAAAGGCTTGTTGTGGGAGGGTTAGAGAAGGTTTATGAACTAAACAGGAATTTTCGCAATGAGGGGATATCAACCAATCACAATCCCGAATTCACCATGCTGGAGTTTTATGTTGCCTATGCAACGTATGAGGATCTTATGGAGTTAACCGAAGAACTTATTTTATGCCTCCTCAAGAAGCTGTTTGATACGACGACTATCACCTATCAGGGGAACAGGGTAGATTTTACTGCCCCATGGCCCAGGATCTCGCTGACCGATTCTCTGGCGCACATGGGTGGCGTGCCTGAAAATGCCCTGTCTGATAATCAGGCCTTAAGGGATTTTGCGAAATCCAAGGGAGTTGAGGTAACCGATCGTGAGGAGACAGGAAAAGTAATTATGGGGCTTTTTGAGCACCTTGTTGAGCCGAAATTAATTCAGCCTACCTTCATTGTCAACTACCCGATAGAGGTAAGCCCCCTGTCAAGGAGAAAGGATACAGAACCTGAGATTGCAGAGAGGTTTGAATTATTCGTTGCTGGTAAGGAGATTGCGAATGGCTTTTCCGAGCTTAATAACCCGGATGATCAGCGGGAGCGATTTCTTGAACAGGTCTCCCTGAGGGACTCAGGTGATGAAGAGGCCCTGTTTATGGATGAAGATTATATCAGGGCATTGGAATACGGGCTGCCACCTACAGCAGGAGAAGGCATTGGAATCGACCGACTGGTTATGGTCTTGACCGATTCTCCCTCTATTCGGGATGTCATACTCTTCCCCCATATGAGGAA
>JAUVXZ010000125.1 GCA_030603345.1 Pseudomonadota bacterium | reverse complement strand
ATTCACTACCACCTGATAGCCAGTAAATACGTTCGGTAGAGCCCCTAAGTCACATGCACCCTGAACATTGTTCTGGCCCCGCAAAGGATTTACGCCGGTTGATGGTTTCCCGACATTCCCGGTAAGCATGGCCAGGTTTGCGATGGCTATTACGTTGTCGGTACCATGAGTGTGCTGAGTAATACCCATTGCGTAGAGAATCGTGGAAGGCTTATCAGTGGCATATGTCCGTGCTGCCTCAACTATCTTGCCTTTTGGAACCCCGGTAATCTCCGCCACCTTTTTCAGGTCAAATTCTTTAAGGGAATTTCTGAAGGCATCAAAGTTCTCGCACCGCTCTTCAACAAAAGCCTTATCAAGGAGATCTTCATCCACGATAACCCTCATCATTCCCATAAGAAGCGCGACATCGCTGCCAAGATTCTGCTGAAGCCACAGGTCGGCATGGCTTACCAGTTCTATCTCCCTTGGATTTGCCACAATGAGCTTTGTCCCATTGCGGGCTGCCTCCTTTACCTCTATACCGATCACCGGATGGGCCTTTGTTGTATTTGTGCCTATGGCCAGTATGCATTTGGCGTGCACAATTTCATCCATGCTATTAGTCATTGCGCCGGCTCCAAAAGTGGCGGCCAGCCCGGCCACCGTTGAAGCGTGGCAGAGCCGCGCACAGTGGTCAATGTTGTTCGTCCCAAGCACGGCCCGCGTAAGCTTTTGGGCAACATAGTTCTCTTCATTCGTGCACTTGGCCGAGGAGATCACAGCAATCTCACTGGGAGAGAAACTCCCCAACCTCTCAGCAACTAACTCAAGTGCCTCGTCCCAGGACGCCTCCTGAAAGGACCCGTTTTTCCTGATGAGAGGAACCTTAAGTCTTTCAGGGTGGTGAACATACTCAACGATGCCAAACTTACCTTTCACACACGCCTGCCCTTTATTTGGCGTACCATCCGCTTTTGGGATGGCCCCGATGAGCCTGTCCTTCTTAATCTGGAGCTCTAGCTGGCAGCCGACCCCGCAATAGGGACAGGTTGATACCACCTGTTTCTCAGCAACCCCCTCCCATTTGTTAATCCACTCAGTTAATGCACCTGTAGGGCAAACGTCAACACAGGCGCCACAGAATTCACATCCAGATTCTTCTAAGGTAGGCGCCTTGCTTCCCACTATTGGCTTGCCATCTTGAAAAACAAGACCGATAGCACTATTGCCCCTTACATCCTGACATGCCCTTACGCACCTGGTGCAGGCAATACAGAGATTGTAGTTACGCTCAAAGAACGGGTCGCTCTTAACTGCAGGTAGCCCTTTATATTCATAGGGAGGTGTTGATTCGTCTATCCCAATGTAGGCAGCAACTTCCTGCAACTCGCACCTCAAGTTGCTGGGGCAAAACTCACACCCTGTTATTACTGCGGCCTTACGTATACTACCCCTAAATGGATCGCAATCCTCTTTTCGATCACAGACAAGGCACACGTTTGGATGTTCACTAATGATAGGTTTTAGATTCTCCCTGCGCTTTTGCTGTATTTCAGGGGTATTGGTGTGAACAGCCATACCCTCCGTAACCTCAGTAGTGCATGCAGTGGGAAGATCTTCCATGCCCTCTATTTGGACTAAACAAAGCTGACAACCCTCAAACTCATTTGTCGATTTGTCATTTTTAAATTTCTCTTTGCCCCTGTACACAACCTCGAAGGGCTCTACCTGCCGTGATGAGGGCAAATAAGGGTGAGAGCACAGTGCCGGAATATAGATACCAGCACTCCGAGCAGCCTGTAAAACCATAGTGCCTTTCTCAGCTGTAACCTCGGTACCATCAATAGTTACATTAATTCTTCCCATGACCTTCCCCTACACTTTCATTCAGATATTTTTTCTCAGCATCTCTTGAATTGATTCAGGAGTCTATTAGTATCCCATGCCTAAATTGTCAAGGAAAAAGCTGCCGTTTTTTGGGTACTTTCCCCCAACACACATAGGGAATAAGGGGGTGCGAAAAACCTCCCCTATCTACATTTTAATTGGGGTATACTCGTTTGCCTTGGTGCCAGAATGGCCCTCATGCCTATATGTATTGGCCAAACACTTCCAGTCAGAGTTTCTCCCAATCGGCCTCAAAGATTGATGGGAAAAGCCTCGAGTGCTATGAAGTTCAGACCTACCCCTAGGGGAACGATCACTGTAATCGGAGGATCACAGAACAAGGAGATTAGGGTTCGTAAATGACCTACCCCTAACTGTAAAAGGTAAGATAATCAAATAAAGAAATGAGATGTGTGGAAGAAAAGCTCTATATATCGTGGAATGTGATGTCAGTTTCTCCTTTCGGCAAGGGGATTATAAAGACAGGCTTTCTAACTCGATGCAGGACCCTTTCAACCACGCTTCTGAAAAAGGTGTGACTGATGACACCCTTTCCATGGGTTCCCATGATGATCACATCGCAGTTTAACTGATCAGCCTTCTTGAGTATCTCTTCTGCCGGGTAACCCTCGCAAACCTCTATAGATTCGACCCTGTCCACGCATTCAGGATCATCCTTAAGTTCCCGATCACAGAATAACTCTAATCCTTTTCTGATACGATCCATCGTATAGGTTATCTTTTCATCAGAAAACTTCTTACTGTGCTCTTCATCTAGGTAGCTATCAGCCAAAAAGCCTGTAAATGGCCGCATTCGTTCTATAACGTGTAAAATAATGATGTTTGCATCGTGTTTTTTTGCACTGTCTATAGCATAGCGAAATGCATACGCAGAATTTTCCGAAAGATCGGTAGTGTAAAGAATCCTTTGAATCTTAGGGATCACAGGTTTTTCTCCTCTCTCTTTTTCCTTCATGGGGCAACGGTATGAAAACCTAGCAGTGAATATTTACCTCTTTAGGATTCTCTTCAAGTTCTTTGATGTCATGATCGTCGAGAATTACTCTTCGTGCCCCCAACGAGATGAATATGTTACCTCGTTCTATTTAATGTACGGAATAAACTACCACTAACAAAATACCCCGGTCAACTTCTCATTGAGCTCGTAATCACACCTCCTTTTTCCTCTTTCTGCCCTGATTGAGGGGACAACTTACCTGAGCACAATGAACTAACACAATAAACTAACTATTGACAGACTCACATCTTCCGATTTAAGATTATACAAAATCACCAGCCAATACCCATATCCTTTTGAATTCATGACCAGATTAGGGCTCATTCTTGCGATCAAAGGAAAAAAGGAGGGATTTTCTTAAATCAAGTTCGTTTTCATATGGCACAGGAACGGATCGGAAGGATCGTTATGGGAAAACTAACGCCTGGAACCCTTCTTATCCCGGGTATCGAGAGACTTTGCGAGGAGGCCGAGATATCTCATGCCGTCGTACAATGCGCTTTGTGAAGCCTTCAAAGTGCATGTTTCCATGTTTCAGTACGCATTCCGGAAAAGAAGATCGGGGCAGGGCCGGGAGACGAAATTCGGATTGAAGCCCTCTGGAGCTAATCTACGCCGAGGGAATTGTGGGTGTGAAGTCCCCAGAAGGTGTGGGACCATCGGTCTACCTCAATAGGATTCTCTGTGACACGGAAGGGTTTACGGCGGTCATCTCGTCAGGGAGGAGAATGCCGTTCTGGTTACTATGGAGGTAGTCATTGAGCAATTGGAGGGGGTCCAGATGGTTAAAAAGTTTGATCAAAAGTCTGAGATGACCCTGTTCTTTGCTGAAAAGGTATAACCACAAAGATCAATATCCCTGGAAGCAAATTCTCTATTCCCGATCTTCCATAGGCTTACTCCTTCTACTTTTCTTCCCTGACTTAGACCGACTTGCATGCCGGGAATTCCAAGGTATTAAAGGAATAGCAGCTTACTCCAGGCAAGTCGCGCTGGTGGGCCGATGTTCCAATTGGGGCGAAGCAGTGCTAGGCCCGCCATTTTTTGGTTTACAATTCAGAAGCAGGACAGCAAGGAGAAAGACATGAATGTTGGTAAATTACTAACCAAATCTGCTCAAACCTTTCCAGACAATCTGGCGATAGCACATGGTTCCAAGCGCTTAACATATGCTCAATTTAACTCGCGGGTCAATCGTTTGGCAAATACCTTATACAAATTAGGTATTAAACAGGGAGATAATATTGCCGTTCTTCAATATAATTATCCAGAAACACTGGAGTCCATTTTTGCTTGCTTTAAGGCTGGTTGCGGTGCAGTGCCCATTAACTTTCGCCTTCACCCTAAAGAGTTTGCCTTTATCATTGGTCACGCTGAGGTCAAGGCTGTGATCTTATCCCCTGAGTTCAATGAGGCAATCATCGATATCCGGGACCGAATACCGCAGGCTCGCCATCTGATTACCTTATCCGGGGCTGAAGAGGAGCTGTTAGACTATGAGAACCTGATATCCAAGGAACCCGATCAATTTGAAGATGCTGATGTCCAGCCTGACGACTTGGCCTGGCTTTTTTATACCTCAGGAACAACAGGCATGCCCAAAGGTGCTATGTTGACTCATCGCAACTTGATTGCCATGGTAATGAATTTTTATGCAGACATGTGTCCGGGTTTTGGCCCTGACGATGTGATCCTACATGCAGCCCCACTTTCGCATGGCTCCGGCCTTTACGCCTTACCCAATATCGGAAAAGCAGCAGCTAACATTATCTTGGAATCGAAATCGTTTGATGCTGAACTTGGCTTTAAAACCATTCAGGAATATGGGGTTACCAATATGTTCGCTGCTCCCACTATGGTAAAGATGATGGTCGATAGCCCGGCCTTGGAACGATTCGATCATAGCTCGCTGAAAGCCCTAAATTATGGCGGCGCACCAATGCTTGTTGAAGACATGAAAGAGGCTATAGAAAAATTAGGACCGTGCCTGGTGCAGTTGTTCGGGCAAGCAGAATCCCCTATGACCATTACGTACCTCCCCCACCGGGATCATGTCCTGGAAGGGTCCCCAGAACAAGTCAAGCGGCTTGCTTCTGCCGGCTTCCCACGTACGGATGTAGAGGTAAAAATTTTTGACTCCAGTGATAATGAACTGCCATCAGGTGAGATGGGAGAGATCGTGACACGTTCCGATCTTGTGATGAAAGGGTATTGGCGTAACCCTGAGGCTACGGCAGAGACACTCCGTAACGGGTGGCTGCATACTGGGGATATCGGTTATATGGATGAAAGCGGTTATCTATTTATTATGGATCGCTCAAAGGACATGATCATCAGCGGTGGGGAAAATATCTATCCACGAGAAATTGAGGAGGCTATTATCAAACATCCAGCCGTCAGAGAGGTTGCAGTTATCGGCGTTCCGGATCCCAAATGGGGTGAGGCTGTTAAGGCAGTTGTTTCTCGGAGCCCGGGACAATCTGTCACAGAAAAAGAGCTGATTTCTTTTTGTAAGGATAACATCGCGAGCTATAAAAAACCCAAGTCAGTAGATTTTGTGGATGAATTGCCTAAGAGCAATTATGGAAAAATATTGAAACGGGAGTTACGGGCTAAGTATTGGGAGTATAAGGAGCGTAAGGTTTGATAAAGAATTATAAGAGAATCAATCCAGAGATGGAGGCCAAGCTTTGAACGATCTAGATGCCTACATAACTCAAGATATTAAAATTTATGTCAAGTTTTTTGTTATACACTCAGGGGCAAGAGATAAGCAGATACTGCATAAACAAGGAATGCCTTTTTCTTGTCTATACGGCATCCAGCATCAGCGAGCCACCTCGGTTTGCCCATCCCGGGCCGGGAAGGCGAAGCCTCGTTAGTGTGATGGTATCCAAACTAATCTAAGGAATTATACAAATGGGCGAGCGTTTAAAGGATAAGATAGCTATCGTAACAGGAGCTGGGTCTGTGGGACCAGGATGGGGCAACGGTAAGGCGACTGCTGTGCTTTTCGCGCGCGAGGGGGCGAAGGTTTTCGCTGTCGATATAAGGCTTGCTGCTGCCGAGGAGACAAAAGGGCTGATTGAAAAGGAAGGAGGTAAGTGCAAAGTCCATCAGGCGAATGTCGCTAAGTCAGATGAGGTCGGAGCGATGGTGAAGCGATGCATCGAGGTCTATGGGCGAATCGATATTTTGCATAACAATGTAGGAATTGTTGAGGTTGGCGGGCCGGTGGATGCAAGCGAAGAAAGCTGGGACAGAGTCGTTGCGGTCAACCTCAAGAGCCAGTTTCTGACATGCAAATATGTTCTACCGTACATGGAAAAGCAGGGCGGAGGCGCAATCATCAATATATCCTCTATTGCCGGCATTCGCTATCTGGGAATTCCATATATATCCTACAGTGCTACAAAGGCAGCCATTCTCCAGCTAACCCAAAGTGTTGCATTAGAGTACGCTGAGAAAAATATTCGTGCCAACGCCATCCTGCCTGGCCTAATGAATACACCAATGATTATTGAGCCCCTCAAGCAAGCCTATGCAGGTGGAGATGTAGAGAAAATGATCAAGATCCGCAGTGAGCAGTGCCCCATGAAAAGAATGGGCGATGCCTGGGATGTGGCTTATGCAGCTCTGTTTCTCGCCTCTGACGAGGCCAAATACATCACAGGTGCACAACTTGTTGTAGATGGAGGTATAACCTGCAAAATCGATTAAGCACTAATGTCGCTAGATTTCGGAAAGGAAAGATACTCAGAAACAGAGGGATCCTTCCTGCTCTTGCCCAGTTGACATAAATTCTGAATTTCCACATTAACCCTATCGGGATTCGTGAAAGAGATTGCGGGGGCCTTAAACTTCAATCCTCGAAAATACGGTAAGTCTTTTTCGCATATTGTTTTTTAAAATTTGGGAATACACCATCAAAATTGCACTAAATTTTGTTTTTTGACACCTCGCTGATTCAAAATACCCCTGAATAAGATGACGAGGTTTTCATTTCTGTGGTTAAATCTCAATTTTAGTTCTTTCAGCTAAAGGTGGAGGTGTTTCTTCGGGACATCTCTGGACGGTTTTGGGATCCAACAGTACCTGGAACCTTAAACGGTATGTAGGCAGGCTTCAAGAGAACACCTCAAGCAGCCTGCCTTTCTAATAGGGTGAAATCCTCATTGACTGCCAGAGGGCTTTATTAGATCTTCTCGTCAGCCCACACCGGCTAAAGCTTTTGACCGGTTGAAAGAGACTAGAATTTTTTGCTGCTCCAGCGAGGACGATTTTTCATAGCTGATTCTTATGTAAAATCCGCTAATTATCAAAGAACTAGGCGTAATCCTGATGCTCAATTAACCCAAAAATAACCAAAGTGTAACCTAAATTCACTGATTTTTTGTCTTGACAATTGGGTCCATCTATATGGTATATGCTTTGATAAATTTATTACTTACCTTCGCTTTCAGGTCGAACAAAGAATCAAAGTGGACAAAATACGGCGATTCAGCCAAGTACCCTGAGGTGGTACCTTCCGAGCAACTCTACCCCCATTCTTGCAAACTAGAAACGTTTGGCCTTATATTTGAGAGAGCAATAAGAGGTAATTCCGTTATGGAGGAGGCACAAGATGGATATAGCCGAGCCCAAAGTGGAACGAGATCAGATATTGATACTATCAGACGATAGTTTCAATGCGAGCAACGTGTGTATCGTAAGTGGAGCAGGAACAGGGATTGGGAGGGCTTTAGCCATTGCCGCAGCGGCAAATAAGCTCAGGACCGTAGGCTTAGATATTAACCAAGGAGAAGGGAAAAAGACGCAGGAAATCGCTCGGGAAATGGGCGGTCAGATGATCTTCATCAAAACCGATCTCACAAAGGATGAGGAGATAGAGCACGCAGTAAAGGAAGCAGCCAAACTTGGCACCATCAAATATGTAGCAAACATAGCTGGCATTCAACACATAGATTCTGTAGAAAATTTCCCCATGGAACAATATGACCTTATGCAGCGAATCATGCTCCGGGCACCATTCTATCTTTCAAAATTGACTATTCCCCATATGAAGAAAAGCAAGGATGGAGCAGGCGTAATCGGCAATATGGCATCAGTTCACGCACATATCTGTACCATGGACAAACCAGTCTACAATATCACCAAGTTTGGTTTGAGGGCTTTGAGCCAATCCATCTCGGCCGAAGGAGAAGGAAAAATTCGCTCCTTCACGGTGAGTACGGGGTTTGTCAGAACGCCGCTTGCCTTAAACCAGATCCCTGCACAGGCGGAACAGCGTAGTATCACGCCTGAAGAGGTGGTCAGGGATGTTATGATGGGCAAGTCCCGCATCAAAGAGATGATGTCACCCATAGAGGTCGGTAATCTATTTATTTTTGGTTTTTCCCGTTTTGCACGATACCTCATCGGTGGAGACCTCCTGTTTGATGGGGGTATGGTTTTGACCTATTAGAGTAAAATCAGGGAAAGGAGGTGATAATCGGGTTCTCACATCTTCTATGCATCAATTGAAAAATCTTGAGAAAATGCCTATCAAAAAAGGAGGGTGATCATGAAGACAAAAGTAATGGTAATTGTTTGTTCGATTATTTTACTGGGAGGATTGGTTGCTTTGGATAGTAGTCTCGCAGCTGAGCCTTATCATCTCGGGGCTGATCTGGCTATCACTGGCACAGGGGCTTTGTATTGCAAAGACGCGGTGGATGCCATCAAGCTGGCTGTCGATGAAATCAATGCCCAGGGTGGCTTTCTAGAAAAACACCCTATTAAACTCTTCATAAGGGACACCCACACCAAGCCGGACGTGGCTGTGCGGGGGGCAAAGGACCTGATCTTACGAGACAAAGTGCGTTGCATACTAGGGACCTATTCTAGCGCCTGCGCCGTGGCCATCAAACCGGTCTGTCAGGAATATAAGGTTCTCCATATCCCCGCCGTCAGTAACTCGGAAAACATAACCAAAATCAACTTCAGCCCTTACACTTATCAGGTGGTACCCAACAGCTATATGCAGGCCAAAGCCGTGGTTTTGGGTGTTGCAGAG
Source organism: Pseudomonadota bacterium (assembly GCA_030603345.1). GTDB lineage: Bacteria > Desulfobacterota > DSM-4660 > Desulfatiglandales > B25-G16 > JADFWK01. The sequence continues at coordinate 863 of JAUVXZ010000125.1, read as the reverse complement.
TTGGCCAAGAAGAAAGGGTGGAAGAATTATGTGACCATTGCCTCAGACTACGAGTGGGGTCGGTCTACTCAACAGAACACGGTCAAACTTTTGAAACAATTTGCGCCTGAAGTAAAATTGAAAAAGGAGTTTTGGCCGCGACTGGGTGAGACACAATTTACCTCTTATATCACAGCCATCATGGGCCAGAAACCAGACTTCGTTATTGGCTCAGTGGCCTCAAAAGACAATGTTGCCTGGATGAAGCAGGCAAAGGCATACGGATTTTTTGAAAAGATTCCCTATCCCGGATCATTGATCAGTGTCTCAGAACTTATAATAACGGCCAAAACACTCACCCGTGGTCTGGTTGGCCTTTGCCGGGCACCATTTTTTGCTCACATGGATGTGCCCATGATGGCAAATTTCGTGAAGAACTTTAGAGCCAAGTATGACCGGTACCCCAGTGACTGGGCCGTGATGGAATATGATGCGGTCTATGCCTTAAAACAAGGTATTGAAAAGGCGGGCAGTATTGATACAGAGAAGGTAAAGGATGCCCTCAAGGGTGCGACCATTGACACCTGTCGCGGCAGGCTCTACTTCCGCAAGATCGACAATATGCTGAGCTGCTCTTCCTATATCGGTGTGGTGGCTGATGATCCCAAATATCCATTCCCAATTTACCACGATGTGGTTGAGGTCAAGGGCCCGGATTCATGGCGACCCGAGGCTGAGATTGTTGCTGCCAGAGCGGCAAAGAAATAACAGGCGGGAACAAACATGGATATCTCTTTGATTTTCGCGCAGTTTTTGAGCGGGCTGTCCCGGGGTATGATGCTGTTCCTCATTGCCTCGGGACTCTCCCTCATCTTCGGGGTGAT
>JAUVXZ010000298.1 GCA_030603345.1 Pseudomonadota bacterium | reverse complement strand
TGCGTCTTCCATTAAATTATCCTTGAATCAAATACAATGACCGCAAATTTCCGCTTGCCTGTTATAGCATATCAGAAGAGGGCAAACGGACAGGTGACCCCTTTATTCCATTCACTCATCCTCGCTTTTGGCCAATTAGATCTGAACGCCTTGAGCCTTAAGCCCTGCGCCTTAGGCCAATCCTGCTTTAGCAGGGTTACATATGCAAACCAATCATTGTCTGTGACGCCGATGTAGCCCTTCATTTTGGGCTTATTTTGTTTTCAGAAGAACTTGCCCATCTAAGGTTGTTAGGAATGTAGGCTTGTCCGCCATTCTTTTGGCGGGCTTGCCCGCCGTTCTTCTTGTCCGCCGTCTTTATGGCGGACTGGAGGGCTTGCCCGCCGTTCCTCTGGCGGGCCTGCTCACCAAGTTGTCAAAAGTGTAGGTTTGACCCTGTTGTTTTTTCCAAGTTGTCAAGAATGAAGACCCCCTTGTTTTAAGAGCTTTCAGTTTCTGCTTTAGCCGTTTTGCGTGCCGGTAGAAGACCCCCATCAACATACTGGCACCCTTTAAGGTGATCTTCCCCCCTATAGCCATCTCTAAAAGATGGAACCTCTGCCTCTCTCTCTCTCTGACTCATTGCTACAATGTCCCTTTCCATAATGGGGACATTTTAACACAGCAGTTAGAGGGGACATTTTCATTAAGCTAATACAATCTTAAGTTTTCCCTTGACAAATCCGATAATATCAGTATAGTGAAAGTGTTCTCTGCCAGTGGCAGCAGAATCTTAAAAGGCCCCCGCTGAGCCAGCCTGGCAAATCAGCGGTTTTTTTATGCCCATTTCGGGTTTTGCCTGATCATCTGTACTGTTCTCCCGCTGTCAGCAACAAAGGCTGTTATGAATCTCCCGTTACCTTTGGAACTGATGCCGATCACCACAACATAGGCTCCCATTACCAGCGCCACTCTTCTTCTTCTGTCGTACCTTTTTCTCTTGTTATCCCAACCGAGGTACCTCTCGCTCTTCGGGTCTTCCAGGGCAGCTTTAATCCAATCAATTCTCTGCGCGCGCTTGCGAGAGAAGGCGTCGTCTTTGGCTAACGTGGACTCATAAAAGGCATGATCGAAGTCTTTTTTCTTAAACCTGACTGGGATTCCATCAAAAGTCATTATGGCGGCACTGCAATAGACCCGCTCGAAATGAGCCCGATACTGAGCTGCAGTTTCATAGCGAGCCAGGGAAGGGTATGGCATCTACCATTCTCCCGCCAGATTGATCCTAAAAATGTTGAATTTTTTCTCGCTAAGAGCAGTTGGTGCAATTTTCCTCGCCAACAGGCTCTCAAGGTATTGCACGACTTGTCGCTTGGCACTCCCGGGAGTTGCCCTTTTATTCAAGCTCTCTGAGGCTATCCCCACAAGAACATCCGCCAGTTGAACAAGAACCGATTCCTTGGATCGAATCGCTTGAACATTTAGGATATTCGCTGAGAGGTTTGCATTCTTCATGCATCTTTTTAGTACGTGCAGTCTGTCGCTCTTTCGGTTGCTTTTATAATCACAGAACACGGAGTATTCATTGAAATCATGAATCCAGTGGTGCAGCAGTTGATAGTAAAATTTATAAAACCCAAGCTCCTGGTCATTCTTGTGGAATTTGACTAGGTCGACCTGTGCGTGGTCTACGGCGATACACCGAAACCTCAGGTTTTCCCCCAGTTCAAAAAAGCACTCTATAAGCGCTTTGTAGAATGCAATCCTTGAAGATGAAACCTTTCTCCACTTGAACTCCCCACCAATCTTGTATTGATCTCTAAGCTTATGGATAGCGTTCTTGTAGTCTGATCGATCCTCGGCCCTGAGCCAGAGGCTTCCTATGATCATGTACTGAGCCTGCGGATTTTTTGAGGAAAACAAATCAGGGTGGGCCTCGTCACAGTATATTTCAATTTTCATAGTCTCACACCCTAGAAAGCAGACCTAGCATCAAGGATTCAACAATACGAGGAAACTTTGAGTCCATGTACTTGGCGCCGATACTTTTTCTAAATTGGGCAAAAGATAGTGACACAAGAATTATATCGCCCAGCCAGTTCCGCGACTTGAAAAATGGCTATTATGCTGCTGGGCAAAGAAATCACCACCAACAATGAAGTGGTGTGGGGCATGAAGCCTAAATAAGAAAGGTTCTCCCGGTGCCAGAACTCTGAACTGACCTGTTCCACCCGGCTGCCAGAAATTTACCTCATCAATCCCTAGCTGCTGGGAGAGAAAGGCAAACCAATCATTGTCTGTGACGCCGATGTACCCCTTCATTTTGAGCCTATTTTCTTTCAGTGCCTATCTAAGGTTGTGAAGAATGAAGACTTGTCCGCCATTCTTCTGGAGGGCCTAACCCTCACCGAACGGTTATTTACTTTTTTACGGACCCGTCTTCGTCCAAGACTTGCCCCCATCTTCTTGGAATAATAACGTCCCCAAAATCCGACCAGAATCTCACAAGTTAGATATCCTTTGGCTTCTTGACCACAGTGAGTAACATCTTGAAGGGTTTTGTAGCGTTTACCGAATGGGGCACATCAGCAGGCATCACAACAACCTCTCCCGCTTTGGCAACCACCTCTTTCCCGCCAATGGTTAGCATCACTTCGCCATCCAAAACCTGCACCATGGCATCTCCGGGCGCCGCATGGGTGCTCAGGCCTTCATTCTGGGAAAAGGTACGGCTGACGACCCTTCCTTTTTTGTAATCCACCAGATCAACAAGAACATGAGGTTCTGAGTAAGGGATGTTTTTAATAAGTATAGGTTTGTCCATACGTGCCTCCGTCTTTTATCAGGCCTTCAGAAGGTATACAGATTGCCGAAGGTCAATTGTTGAGGGCCTGCCCGCCGTTCTTCTGGAGGGCGTGACACCGATCCTCACTGGAAGGGCTCACCATTTATGATTACGCCCGTCCTATCGCCATACTTATTCCTGATGATTATTCTATCTGGGCTGAGAGGGTCCCTTTCAGCATATCCGACAAGGTCCCCATATTTGTTTCTGAGAACCCATCTATCGCTGTTGAGCGGATCCTTTTCAATAATGCATGCCTCATTCGTGTATGTCTCGTTGCTGTGCGCCATAGATACACACCCAGACAAGAAGAACGTGGCTACCAAAACTACTACCCATCGTTTCATACAATCTCTCCTTCCTGGGTTATAGGGTTAGCATAAAGACAAAGAGAACGGGGTCGCGCCCGCCGTCTTTCTTGTGCGCCGTTCCTCTGGATCGCCTGATCCTCCACTCCGCAACTTAGTTTTTTAAGGGCGTCCCGCCTCACTTGGTCAACTTAGTTTATTAAGAGCGTCGCCCTTTAAGTTGGGGTGTCAATACTTATTATTTAAAATTTATCCCGCCCGTCAAAGATGCCGCAGCGCGGTGCCCCGTTGAACCGGGGACCCTCCGGGTGTTCAACTGGGGTTAAACATTCTTGCTTTTATTTAACTGGGATGTGAACCTATTGTTTTAGTGAGGTGGCTCGCGTAA
>JAUVXZ010000190.1 GCA_030603345.1 Pseudomonadota bacterium | reverse complement strand
TGCGTCTTCCATTAAATTATCCTTGAATCAAATACAATGACCGCAAATTTCCGCTTGCCTGTTATAGCATATCAGAAGAGGGCAAACGGACAGGTGACCCCTTTATTCCATTCACTCATCCTCGCTTTTGGCCAATTAGATTTGATCGCCTTGAGCCGTAAGCCCTGCGCCTTATGCCAAGCCTGCTTTAGCAGGGTTACCCATCAAAACCAATCATTGGCTGTATGCCGACAAAACCTTTCATTTTTGGGCCTATTTTGGTTTTAGAAAAACTTGCCCAGCTAGGGTTCTGAAGAATGAAGACCTGACCTTCATTCCTTCTTTCTTTGCTCCTTAACTAAAGGACAATACTTATAATGAAAGACAAAGCAGCGACGAAAATTGCTACCATGGATAAAAAGAGAGCTTGGTAATGATAGTAATCGCTTCTTTTCGATGAAACTGAATTGTTTAAGCGGTCCAATATCTTAGAACAATGATTCGATAAATTTTCTATATACTTTCTTTGTAAAAGCTGGGCCTCCTTGTATTCATCATGTTCAATAATACATTTTAGCCATCTCATGCTGGCATCGAAGAAGAGATCAAAATCTCTTGCCACCTCGTCATAATGCGCTTCCATATGTTTAAGTGCTTTCTTTGTTAGAAAGAAAAATAGATGCACTTTTGACTCACGTATTTTTCCCCTCGCATTTTCTAATTCCTTAAGGATCTTGGCTCCGCAATTAGCTAAATCATATGAAAACTTGTCCCATTGTTGGGGCTGTAAAATCTGGTACGAGCCCTCCAGAATATGTTCCTTTATAAATTCTAACTTTTTTCTTTCTTCTTCAATCATTGCTTAACGGTTTCTGGTAGTTCAATTATTGGTTTGACACTTTCCTACATTGATAAATTGATCATCCATTATCCGGTTTAGTCCTCAATGAAGTAGTCGGTATCGATTTTTTTGATTTCGTAAGAAGCGACTGGGGAGACGCCAACATTGTGTTCGATCATTAATTCTGGGAGGCGCTGACCATCTATGAGTATGATCTTGGTGTCAATGTTCTTAACATAGTCAAGAGCTTCTTTGCTGAAATCAGATGTTGTAATAAATATTCCTTTACGAGCTCTTTGGCCCTGGAGGGCACCAGCGAATTTTTGAACCTCAGGTCTCCCAACTGTGTTTTCCCAACGCTTGGCTTGCATATAGATAATGTCGAGGCCTAGCTTGTCTTCTTTAATTATTCCATCAATACCTTCATCACCTGTACGCCCAATGGCTTGGCCTGCTTCTTTTCGTGACCCACCGTAGCCCATTTTTATAAGGACATCGACAACCAGCCGTTCAAAGAAATCAGGATTACATTGCTTGATGGCTTGTAATAAATCAGACGCGAGGCTTTCTTGCAGTTCTTGGTAAGCAGTCTCTAATAATTCCTCTGGATTAATTTCATGAGAGATAGGAATAACCTTCTTGGGCTTTTTTACTTTATCTTTTCTAAATTCCCTAAACTCAATGAATTCTGGGAATTGCTCAAGGAATTTAACATCGATTTTTGGAGGGTTTTGGGAAACGACTTCTCTCCCTCGTTCCGTGATAATAAAATAACCATGTCTCGTGGATGCTATAAGGCCCGCTTTCTTCAGATATGTCCTGGCCCAACCTACACGATTGCCAAACAGAGGTTGTTTACCACTTGGTAAAAGTTCTCTGCGCTGTTCTTCGGTAAGTTTGAATTTTTTAGCAAGACTCTCGACAGCCTCACGTTTTGCATGTTCCACACCGTCTCTCAAAAACCTCAGAAGCGGCAACATGATCGTTTGATAGTCTGGAATTGCCATGAGAACGTTCCTTTCGATTGATTATGGCTCACCTGGCATCAGACGCTGAAATACCTGCCCCCCACTCGGCTGCCAGAAGTTTACCTCATCAATACCCGGTTGCTGGGAGAGAAAGGCAAACCAATCATTGTCTGTGACGCCGATGTACCCCTTCATTTTGAGCCTATTTTGGTTTTAGAAAAACGTGCCCATCTAAGGTTGTGTAGAATGTAAGCTGGCCCGCCATTCTTCTGGAGGGCCTGGCACCAATCCTCCAATTTCAGAGCTGCCCCGAGACTCTGTTTCGAATGTCCCAATTCATAAGTCGCTTTGGAAGCAACGTCCCCCTTTACAATCGCCAACCGACCAACGGGTCTAAAGTATGCTCAAACTATTCAATGATGAAACAATCCCGGATATGTCCCGAGAGCCTCTTTAAAATGCCCTCCGCTCGAACTAAATCCGCCGCATAGACCTCGCACAGAACATCTCCTTTCTGCAAGTCATCATCCAGACGCTTCTTCAGGACGATGCCTACCCATGGATCGAAGTGACCGAAATATTTATTTCCACCTGCCCCAAGATCAAAGTTGACGTAATCACCCAAACGCTTCTGGTCTATTGATTTCAGTCTCCCATTCGTTTTGGCCTCGATTTGCTGACCGAGCCGTTTAACCCCAAGAACATCGAGAATGTCGGAAGTCGTGATTTTCTCAATAAGATCTTCCTCAACCCCGTGGCCGAGTAGCAGGCAGCGCAACCCTTCCAATCCCCTGCGGTTGCTGAGTATCATCTTTGCCTCCATCTCAAGTTCCGACCTACTACGACCCACCATGTTGACAAGGATACCTGCATAAAAATCTGCAACGATCTCGATTTGTTCCTGGAGCGCACGCTTGTCCCAGTTAATCATTGAGGGAGCACCAAGTATGTGCATGGCCTCGGCCAGTTCCATCACGTTGCCAATTGATGTGCCTGTGGGCTGTTTCATCTCAATGAACGACACTTCTACCGTCGTTTTTTCTCCCTTTAGCAATCTTTCGATCCAACTTGCCAGTTCTCGAGCATCGTTCTCCTCGAAGAATGCTCCGGGGCCATATCGGACATCTAAAAAGAATATATCCGCCGGTACTGCCAATTGTTTGGAGGCTATACTAGCGGCCGCCAGAGGAACTGATTCTACGGTCCCGGTGCAGCTCCGCAACTGATAAAGAAACCTGTCTGCCGGGCAGATGTCTTCGATTGGCACCGTCATGGCCACGCCACAACGCTTAAGCGTCGCAAGAGTTTCCTCGCCTGGCCGTGGGAACGCAAAGCCGGGAATGGAACTCAGCTTATCCCAGGTTCCTCCGGTGAATCCCAAGGACCGGGCTACCAAGAACGGGGAAGCGACATGATATTGTGTAGCCACCGCACTAATCATACTTGGTAGGATCAATGCTACTTTTTCTGAGAGACCCCCGGTGGGGTACCGCCTGATAATCTTCCGGTTGTTTAGCTCCTTATGATTGCGGTAATCGAAGACAGCGCCACTATCCACGATGGAATCAGTCAAGATTTGAGTGTCGGCCAAACTCATTCCGTGAAGACAAATCTTCATCAACAAATAAGCCATGACTTTCGGCGGGATCTTGTGAGCGACGAACTCTTGGACAAGGGTGCGTAAACGCGGCCCTAGGTCCCGGCCCTCTACAACATCAGCGATAAGTCCGAGATGAAGGCTCTTGGAGGACTGTTTGTCACTCCTGCAAAGCAATAGTGGCGCCAGATCCTCCCATTGAGTAGGGAATTTGAACTTAAGTGACTCCAGATCCGGATAGGCTAGCCTATCCTCAAGAATTGCGAGGACAGCATAGAACTGCTCTTCTCCACAGTCGGAAAGGGGAAACGTTCGTACCGTAGCAGGATCGATTATTTTGGAATCACGCAACCTGCGGATGCGGCCTACGAGGTTCTCTTCAGGCGACATTTGCCGGGCCTCGAAAAAAAATCCGCGCTGGTTTGGAAATGACCTCAGGTTTGTTAAGTAAATCCAGATCAGTGGCTTTTACAAATCGAGAATCACTGCATATATGTGGTTCGGCGATTGTAATGTTCCCCTGGTAGCCAGTGATACCGTAGAATAATCCCTCCCACGCCGCACCACCAAAACCAATCACTTGTGAGTAAAGGAATCGGTGAAAGGTCACCGTAATCCCCAGTTCCTCCTGGATTTCCCTCACCAGCGCATCGCGTCCCGACTCATTGGGTTCTATTCGGCCTCCAGGTAGATTCCATATGATCTCATTACCCCGGGTCTCTGCAAGAACAAAGACCCGCTCGGCGTCATCTACAATTACCCCTCGCACAAATCTACGAACCATGCTCACATCAAGCCTTCTGCAGTGCCACGATCCAAGACCTTCTGGGCCATAGCCTCGGGTGAGGAAACCTCTTGATCGAACTCCAGGAGTCGTGTTCCTTCGTTGTCCGCCTCCCATTTCCGTGCCGCCTCGAACATTGGATCTTGCAACATGATCACGGTACGGAAGCCACTCTCGCCGTTCATCTTCCGACCACGAGTCTGGAGAAAATTATTCCAAACCTCCTCTGTGATTCGGAAACCAACGAGCACATCTGCGTCTGGAAGGTATTTATAATCCAATCGTGCGATCTCCTTTACCACATCATAGTAGGAATCTGTCGATGGCGCAAGCCATTCGAGTCCCGGATAACCTAGGTAGTGATAGATCAGCTTATCATAGTAGGAATCAACGATTGCGGTCCCTCCTCGGGAGCTGATCTCGAATGCATCTATTAGATGGGGAACTCTTTGGGAGCGGAACCACGTGATGGAGCCCAGATATCCATAACGGCACCTCCCTGTGACAGCTGGGGGCCAGTCACATTCCTCCGGTTCATGGAATACTTTACAACCTAGTTTGACTCCTAATGCATGCATGACAGCCGACTTCCCGGAGCCTGGAATACCTATAGCGGCGATGAGAGTCACGTGATCATACCTCCATTTTCATGGGAAATAGTACAAACGAAGGGGACGTTGGTTCTGAAACAACTTATTTGCGAATGCGGAAAGATGTCCATACATAATTCCATTGCCAACCACTTTGGGGGAATCCATATTTCAATGTCAGGTCGCGCCCCCCATGCCTATCAGAAACTTGTAATTTTATGTACCTCCCCTATTCGCACATTCGAGACAATTTTGAGCGGCACCTTGTCTTTGGGATCTATCGCAAAGAAGCTGCGCGGTATGATGTGGGCATCTACCGCTTTCCCTTCCAAACGTGTCAGTTTGCACTTCATAACTGCGAGCTAATGCTGCGGATCATCTGCGCACCTGGGCATGAGCCCGAAGGGGTCATGAACAGATTTTGTCAGGTGAATTCGCTGGTTGTGAGGCGCTTCGCGCCGAACAGCCAGCGGATGAAATCCACAGCATTGTTGCCGGGCGCGAAGCGTCCGGCAACAACCAGTTAGTATATAGTTTCTGACTAATTACGAATTTTCTTAGATTTGCGAGTCCAATTTTGAATTTTTAAGGATTTTTTAGCTAGATGACTCCATATTTCAACACTATCCAGAAAACTGGAAAATCCCGCATGAGACAACAAAAGGGTCTCATCTACACTCTTGACAAAATATTTGCTTTCCTGTTGATCCATCACTTTACCGTGATAATTCCATGCTTATCAATTTGTGAAATGTGTAGGCCTGACCCTGACTCTCATTGGAAAGATCTTCATATTCAGGTTCCTGTGGTTTGAAAATAATAATAATGGTTCAGAGCACCTTCGATCTCAACCATTTCAAAACTGCCCAGGTTGCCTCCAGGTCTTCACGGTTATAGGTGAGGATTTGATCCATCAGGTCGTCTCTTTGTTTCCGGTCTTCAGTTTCAGTGGCCTCAATATACTTCGCCATAGCCCAGTCACCGGCCACGCCATCCAGGGTCCTTTTAAAGCCGACATATTCTTCCACTACTTTCAGGCTGTAGCTCGGAAGGGGAAGCGCTATGGAGCCCTGAGTTATGGGCAGAAGGTCTAAGAGATTATTTTTCACCCTCTCAGCTATTCCATCTCGGTCCCCGTATCTCTCCGAGTATAGTTTGATCTTATCCCGTTCATAATGATGCCAGTGAACAAAAGGGGTATCACCATACTTATCGAAGATAACCTCAGCCTTATCCAGAAAAGTCCTCCATCCCGCCTCATCCCCTTCCTGACCAAAGCCAGCGACAGATGGCATGAAATCGCTCGGTTCTTGGCCAAAGACTTCCATGCCCCAGAGGTAGATTTTCTCAAGTTCATCGAGCTGAGGTGGTAATCCTTCGAGGTCAAACATCACGTAGTTAGGGTGATCGGGTATTGACGGGGGCTGAATCATGATTTCTTTCCCCCCGGATAAGGCTTTTGCCATCCGTAAGATTTTAGCGGCATCTCTGCCTACTCGTCTCAAACCTGAACCCCACTGGCGTTTGAACTCCGAGAGGCTATCTTCATCAAAAAGTCTCAGAAACTCTTCGATTGTTGTTATGCCTTGTTCCTTGAGAGCTATTGCAAGACTTTGATCGACCCCCGGAATCAGGGCAACGTCATTCTTCGCCTCAGCTCTTGGCCAGCAGTGAGCGTGAAAGGGGCATCCTCCGCATTTGCTCCACCCCACCGGGCTATAGACTTCAGCCTCTGCTGTTTTAAGGCTTCCAAAATCCTCAAAGAGCATAAGGGCGGCCATGCCGACATCATAGTTCACTTGAATAATATCTCCAGAGCCTGAATGGACCTGTAGACCCAGCAGAGGCGTGCCCAGAGTCTGTTCATATAACCACCCATAAATTTCCAGTTGCCTCAGAATCTCGGGATGATCCTTTTCCGTAATTCTCCGGGAGATCTTGGAGTCGCGTATAATGTAACCGTTCTGATGTCTTATAAGAAAATCAGGTTCACCTACTATTTCATATTCCCTTCGGCTCAGTTCATGGGTAGTCCTCAAAACAGCTTGGTATATGATGGGAGCACCATGCTTAACGGCTTCTTTCGTCCTCTCTTCCCGATCTTCCAGGCTCCCTTTGCTAAGGTCTACATATTCCGGGAAAGTCGCAAGGTGTGACACCTCGTGCCTTTCGCCAAGCCTAAAAAGAACCTGTTGATAAGGCCCGGGAGGAGCTGCCTCTTCTCCGATCTCTTTAAGATAGATGCGAAGCTC
>JAUVXZ010000077.1 GCA_030603345.1 Pseudomonadota bacterium | reverse complement strand
TGGTTACACTAATGCTTTCAGACTAATAACTGCCATCGTAGAGCAAACAACCCCCGGCCATCGATACCTGGAACAAAAAGAAAGCAGGCGGCTGGTTGAGGATGCTCTTGAGGCCCCTGTGGTCAGTATTGCTCGCTGCAGCACGAAGGTGGAGTTCGAAGCCCCTTTTATTGGCGTAGCCGCTTCAAGGGCTGTGGTCAACGTCTTCGACCGCGAAGGAATCGAAATAGACAATCTTGGGCGCGTGGCAATCATTGGGTTTGGCCCAGTCGGTCAAGCCGTTTTTCACGCGTTGAAGGACTTAGATCATGCTGGCCCCATACAGGTAGTGGACACGGACGAGACGAAACATCAAAGAATTGCGGAACTAGGTGGTGAGCCGCACATCTCTTTGCCAAAGCAGAAGAACTTCGATCTAGTAGTAGGCTGTACGGGTTATGCTTCCTTCGGTCTCAAATACTGGGGGTGCCTTTCGAGTGACGCATATCTTGTTAGCACTTCGTCCGCGGCTGTCGAGTTCAATCGGAAACAATTCGTGGATCTGGCCGAACTCTATCCAGACGACGAAATTGGGATTGTGAACAAAGAAGAAGCCAGGAAGGGCGGGATTCGTGCTACGCTGAAGATCAGAGATGCACAGACACAGAGGCAGGTGGCATTTATCCATGCGTCTTTCCCGGTGAATTTTGATGGTCGAATGGAGTGCCTGCCCACACGGATCATCCAGGCCACGCATACGCTCCTTTACGCAGCCGGATACCAAGCGCTTGAAGCGAACCGGCCGGGGATGAAATGGCTGGATCCGAAAATCGATAATGAGATTAAGAACAGAGCCTTGGAGTACATTTGAAGCAAGAACCGATAATGAATTGGGGTCAGGATTTTATAGGCTGTTGCCGAAATCCCTTTGAGCAACAGCCTGTGTTGAGCTGACCCCGATATTCACATGAACAAAGAATCGATCATGCTATCATACCTAGATGCTCTGCATCGGGGTGCAACCGAAGAGATCATCGCTCTCTTTGCTCCAGACGGCATTGTGGAATCACCTCTGTACGGAACCGTCGAGGCATCTCGCTTTTATCGAGAAGTAGCTTCGGACACTAGCAATTCAGAACTGGAGCTTAAGAATCTGTTCTTAAGCCATGACGATTCTGCCTCAGGGGCCATGCAATTTCTTTACCGGTGGACGATGAAGTCAGGGGCAATCGTGGCTTTTAATTGCATTGATGTGTTTGAGTTTGAGGGTGAGCCACCGCACATTAAGAAGCTGACGATTGTCTATGATACGTACCCCGTGCGTGAAAGCTTTTCCGCGCTGAAGAAAGCCTAACAACCGCATCTAGTCGGCCACTTAAGCAGGCCGTTAGCTGCCTTAGATTTCGGAGACTAGTATGAAATATTCGGCACTTAACCTTGAAGAAAAACTCGCCAGGTTTTCCGATCGTTGGTCACCAAAAATAATTGCTCAGATGAATGATTACCATTTCAAATTGGTTAAGCTCCAAGGCGACTTTGTCTGGCACAGTCACGCTGATACGGACGAGGTTTTCATAACTCTGGATGGAGAAATGAGCATCGAGTTCCGTGACGGCAAAGTTGACCTGCAAGCAGGAGAGATGTTTGTGGTCCCGAGGGGGGTGGAGCACAGACCATTCGCCGAAAAGGAATGCAAGATAATGCTTATCGAACCTGCAGGTACGATAAACACTGGTGACGCTGGCGGTGATTTCACGGCGGAAGACGACGTTTGGATATAGGCCGCAGCTAACAAGGCGCTGAACACTGATCCCGTCAAACTACAGCGGGACAGGTGAGCTTTGCCATTATACTTCACGCACATCGGGGGTGACTTCATGATAAAATCAGAAAAGAGCATCTACTCTCAGTCTCCAGATCACTATGATTCGATGCTGTCTATTGATTATGTTCAGAGATTCTACAATCCAGTAAAAGACTTGCTTTCTCCTTATCTGAAATCATCCGAAACTTCTATTTTGGATCTTTGCTGTGGTACCGGTGTGATCGCAGAGATACTCCTTGATTTACCCAACATTATCTACGCAGGTGTTGATACAAACCGCAGTTTTCTCGACAAAGCACGAGAGCGGACATTAGGATCAAAAAACTTCACCTTCGTCCAGTCAAACGTATTAACCTTTGATCCGGGAATCAAATTTGACATTGCTCTTTCGATCAATGCTTATCATCACTTTGAGAATCGAATTAAGTCACAGTTTCTGCAAAAAGCGAATGATCTCCTGTCACCTGACGGTGTGCTGATTGTCTATGAAATGCTGCTATCTAAATTCTCAAATGAAAAAGAGTTTGCCAGAATAAACGAAGAGTATTACCTAAAGAGAATCGACTGGATCAACCGAAACGAGATCGTATCCAAGAAAAAGCTCGATGCCTGGCTCAACATCTGTGCTCTTAGTATGCAGGCGGAAGACGAATACAAGGTCAGCTATGATTACGTGGTCCATGACTTTAATTCCAACGGCTTTGTAATTTCACAAGAGATAAAAACATGGCCGAATGAGAACCTATTTGATGACCCAAAAGTTGGAGATTACATTTTCTTACTCACGAAGGGAAGGAGGGTATAACTACGCCCTGCCGGCGACCGTGGTACTGAGCCTTCGCCAATTGCCTTAACACATAAAACCTTATGGAAGAGAAAATGACCAGATGGGGTGTAGGCCCTAAGTTTACGGTTTTATCGGTTAGTTACGGTTTAGTAATACTGTTTGTAAGTTGCTATTTCTACCCCTTCTTCCGAATCAATTTTCTTTCAAGGTGGTCTCTGATAACAATTGGCATTATCCTTATTCTCATAGGGATACCATTCTGCATTATTTCAGTGTTTGCCATCAATCGTGCATACAATTCCGAAAAGCTTGTTACGAGAGGAATCTACGGATGTTGCCGCCATCCCATGTATGCATCTTGGGTGGTTTTTATTGTGCCTGGGGTGGTGTTATTGGCAAACAGTTGGATAGGACTGACCGTTCCATTGGTTATGTATGTGCTGCTCCGCATACTGGTTAAGAAGGAGGAAATATATCTGGGAAAACGATTCGGTGAGGAATACGTTGAGTATAAAAAGAAAGTACCATCTGTATTGCCTATTGGTTGGATAAAGTCTCTCGTATGACAATTCGCTGGACCTCACCGCTGTTCCGCTGCGCTTCATGGATCTGGCTCAAATCTTTACTTTTGACAAATGAGCAAAACTGGGGCGAGCGTTTACCCGTTTAACAAAATCTGTGACCTTTACGGAAGGTGAAGACGGGAATGAATTCGAATGACAAAGGTCAAAGCCCAAATTTCAAATGAATGTCAAATGACAAATGCTAAAAAATATATCTCCACCCATTAATTCAAACGCAGCCTACAGTGGTGAAGATGCACGATGGGAAAAACATAAATAACTGATCGTTTTGGAAAACCTTTTTGACATTGGGGTTTTGTCATTTGAACTTTATTCCATAGGGCATCACAAATCAGTATCTAACACGCATAGCAGAGCTGGGACCACCCCGCTACTACGGGGTGGTTTAAGGGGTTAATTAAACAACAGGAAAGGAGGTATGTCTCTGATGGAGTCATTGCTGAGAGAATGGGACGGTGAAACAGTCATCGTTCGCCATGATCGGCCCACCGGGGCCTGGATTTTCATCGCCATTCACTCCACCCACCTCGGCCCGGCGGCAGGTGGTACGCGGATGAAGCCCTATCCTGATGTACAGGCAGCCTTGCAGGACGTATTCCGCCTCGCCGCGGGGATGACTTACAAGTTCGCCATACCTGGCTTGCCGTGGGGTGGTGGAAAGGCCGTTGTCGCTATTCCTCCCGATTTTGACCCACAGTCTCGCCCCGCACTCCTGCGGCGCTATGGTGCACTGGTTCACCAGCTCCGCGGCCTGTACTACACCGGACCAGACGTGGGTACATCCTCGGCTGATATGGACATTATTGCCGAAACTGGCGCTCCCTATGTTTTCGGCCGCACGCCGGCCGCCGGCGGAGCCGGGCCATCCGGGCCGGCCACGGCGCTGGGCGTGTTCACTGGCATACAGGTTGCCTGCGAGCATCTCTTTGGAGAGGCCTCCCTAGAAGGCAGGCGGGTGCTGGTGCAGGGAGCGGGCAGTGTAGGGGAAACGCTGATAGAGTATCTCCGCTCGGCCGGTGCCGAAGTGTTGTTCAGCGAGGTGGACGAAGGCACTATCCGCCGCTTTCGGGATGAACTTGGATTGAAGTTCGTCCCCAGTGAGGAGGTTTACACAGCTGAGTGCGACATCTTCGCCCCGTGTGCCTTAGGTGGGGTGCTCGACGCCAACACAATCCCCCAACTCAAATGCCGGATAGTAGCCGGAGGCGCCAATAACCAGCTCGCTGGACCGAAGGATGCCGAAAGCCTTCGGGCTAGAGGCATTCTCTACGCCCCTGACTATGTTATCAACGTCGGCGGAGCAATTACCCTTCTCGGCTTAGAAACCCTGGACTGGACACAAGAGCGAGTTGAGGAGGAGGTGGCCGAGAGTGTCCGGCGCGCCCTGCGACAGGTCTTTGAATTGGCGGCATCAGAGGGCATTACGACCGAAGCTGCAGCCCGCCGTATCGCTGAACAACGTCTATCCTGATCGGGCTCAAATCTTTACGGGCTGTTGCCGAAATGGAAATCCCTTTGAGCGGTCATTTAAACGTTTTTTGCAAAAAACCCTTGGCGAAGGGAAGATAAGCGATGTCAACTGTTTGAGCCCTAAAGGCGAGTTTTGACATCACCTGGAGCGAGCCTTAGATTTATCAAAAAACGTTTTAGACTAAGGGAAAAGGGATTTCGGCAACAGCCTGTTTACATTGACAATCGCCTAACCATCGCATCAAGCTGACAGGCAAAAAGACGGCCGCCAGCTTATGCAAAGCGCCAGGCCTTATTGGAGCCAAATATATGGCAGGTAAATTATCTGTATTTGAAAATACCTACGACGAATACATAGCTCAGATTGCCAGAGTAGACTTTAGGTCTTTAGAAGAAAAACTCATGGTAAGAACTGAGGGAGCCGGTGTTATAATTCCTTTATTTAGAATATCCTATGAGGTTTCCAAAAGGGGCATCGTGGACCCATCTGGAAAAAAGCCATCTTTTGATATATGCGTCATTCTATGCAAATATCTTCTTTTATGCCCGGATGTTTATCCAACACAGAATGACTGGGTGTCCTTCAGGGACCTTAAAGACGCAGGCCCCTTAACAACATATTTTTCACACGACGTTGAGCGCGCAATCGCTCAGGGGTTTTCTGGAAGACTCGATGATCTTAAAGAAGCGAGCAAAGCATTGGCAGGATATCCGCCCGATATAGAGCTCCCGTATGAATTGGCCATACAATTTGATTCTCTCCCACGGATTCCTATTCTTATGCTATATAACGATGCTGACGATGAATTCCCTGCCACATGTTCTGTGCTTTTCGAAAGGCGTGCAGAGAGGTATCTGGACCCGGAATGCCTGGCTATGGTTGGAGCGCTTCTGTTTACCACTCTGAAAAAGCTGGGACCAATTTAACAGAAATATGAAATCTCTTGTTGGTCCTTTTAGGCCCTATTCAAAGAAACACAAAGTCAATAGCCTAACCCAGCGGGTTGGAGCTGACCGGGAGAAATGAGGGCGCATAACTTAAGGGTTTTGGTTTGAAGACAGAGGGTCAAACCCTAACTATGGGGGAGATGATCAAATGGGGATTTGGAGAATTTTCTCTGGTAAAGATCCCGAAGAATACGAGCAAAGGGGAGATGCTCTTTTCGAAACCGCAGAATATGGACTTGCAAAAATTGAATATGAGACGGCATTAAACAAGCTAGAAAAGCAATCTCCGAGGAACACCGATCTTAAGAATCGGCTTCAGAAAAAGCTTCTCCACAGCAAGGAGGCTCTCGCTCTTCAACACAAACAGACAGGGGAAGAACTCATGGGGGCTGAAATGTATGAGAATGCAGAGGAGATACTACGTTTGGCTCTGGAGCTGACAGAAAACCCAGAGCTAACAATTGAACTCGAACAACGATTGCGAGAAATCCGCAATTATTTTGCAAAAGAAAGAACTGAGGACCTCCCCCATTTTGACGTGCAGACAAAAGATACACAAAAACCGGGCTATCAGGAGCCAGAAGACGAGTATTTTACGGTTCTGTGCAGTTCATTACCCGAGGAAATACTGAAGGCGTATCATAACTATGGCGATTCCTTTAAAGCTGGCTATGTGGCCCTCAATCAGGGCGATTTTGAGCTTGGAGCAGCAAAATTGTCCCAAGCCATGAAAGAGAATCCATCGCCACAAAGCTTTATCCCTCTCGAGCTAGCCACGGCGTATCTGAATTTGGAAGAATACAAGGAAGCTCGTGTTTTGCTGGAAGGCTTTATAAAAGAGCATCCTAATTCACCGCAGGGGTATCATCTCCTGTGTGAGGTCTTTTGGGAGACAAATGAGTTCGATCAGGCCCAGAGGCTGCTTCTTTCTTGTCCACAAGAGTTGGTTGATTCCTTACCCATTCAGCTGCTTCGAGGCGAGACGCTCTTTCTGGCTGAAAGATATCAAGAGGCGGAATCCCTGTACCTTGGTTATCTGCAATCTTCCGACTGGGATGAAAACATTGCCCGATCACTCGCAAAAACGTATGAGGCGCTTGGCGAAAAGGACAAAGCCCGCGACCTGTACGGTGAGATAATGGGGGAATGCCGCGGTTGCGGTGTTCGAATCGATCCTTTTATCAAACAAAGATATGCGGATCTCTGTTTTGAGTCTGGACAGTACTCAGCGGATATCTTGAAATTGTATTTTTCCTTGGTTCAAGAAGATCCACAAAACAAGGCTGAGTATTATCGAAAGGTTAGCCAGATTTACTCTGCGCAGGGACAGAAAGAAGAGGCTCGGCGGTACCAACTACTAGCTGAGGAGCTGAGGGCTTGTAGGACGGGTCTTTAATCCGCAGCTCTTCATACCGGCAGGGGATGGTCTATTTGGAGATGCGCAGTGTCAATGCGAGGTTCTCGTGTTGTATGAAGAGACATAGAATGATAGGGTAATTTCGTGAGCTATGAGTTATAATGACAAGCTTAAGGCAGAAAGAGTGTTGCGAGAGAGGACAGAAGTAAATGAAAGCCCTTAAAGGACTCAACAGAAATGTGGCGAACTGGTTCGTAAGGGATTTTGATAATACAGATAATAAACTCGTGCGTATTCAATATGGTTTGGTTGCTGGCTGGTTTGGGATTTGTGCAGCTATCGCGCTTTTCGTGGTGAAAATGGTCCTCGGGCTCATGTCAGGCTCCATATCAATCGTTGCCAATGCATTTCATCTTCTCTCACACCTCGCCAACTCGATTATCCTTGTAGCCAGCTTCAAGGTGACTGCTCGTCCAGCCACTGCGAAAACCCCCTTTGGTCATGGGAGAATGGAGCACATAGCTCCACTTATTATGTCCATATTCCTGTTTGTTTCCGGAATACAGATAGCCGAGAGGTCGGTCCACCAGGCAATTAAACCTCATGAGCTCCACTATTGGACTGCGCTGCCATGGATCCTTCTCCTTACGGTTTTTGTAAAACAGTGGCTTGCGCGGTTTGTTCGCTTTCTGGGCGAGAGAGTCGACTCCCATGCTATCTTGACGAATGCAAGGCACCATAACATTGAGGCTGTAATGACACTCACGGTTATAGGGGGGCTGGTAGCTGGTCATTACTTTCACCACCCTGAGGTGGATGGCTATATCGGTATCTTGCTGTCGGCTTGGCTGCTTTATCTGGCCTATACGCACGGCCGAAAAGCCATCCTTCCGCTCCTCGGACAAGCTCCCCGCAGAGATACTATAAAGAAAATTCGGCTGACGGCAAAATCAGTAGAAGGGGTGGAAGATGTGCACGAGATCATTGTGCATGACTATGGCTCAATGTACTTGATTTCTCTCCATGCGGAGATACCCGAAAGGCTTGGACCCGCTGAAATGCATGAAATTGCCGAGCGAAGCGAACGAAAGTTGCGGAAGATCTTCGGTGGTGAAGTAGTGTGCCACACAGATCCACTCATGGAGCGGACTCCCGAGATTCAGGCTATTGAAGACAGGTTTAAGAGTGCTCTCAAAACCTTTCCTCAGATACTCGGCTACCATGACTTTCGAGTCATTGCCGAATCTCCTGAAAGGATTATCATTGTTGCCGATATTGATGTGACAGAAGATGTGGCCGAGAGTGAATTTACTCAGATTGCAAAGGATCTGGAGGCACGGGTAAAGAAAGAGATCCAAAACCTAGCCTATTGCAGTTTCTACATAACACCAAAATACGCATACTGAATCGCTTACAGGAACAACCAGCCCTTTCCCGCCAGTGATCCTTGGTACGCCTCAATGGCTTTCTAGTGAAAAAGGCAGGATAACGTCAAAGTCCAGGGTATGGATATCTTTTTTTTGGTTATGCCCTATGACATGGCCCCTTACTGGGTCGTTTCAAAATGGTTTATTGAGCCATAAGCCTTAGAATCATAGGCTCCATCTATATAAACCATTTTGAAACGCCCACTGATCTAAACTATGTGGGGCATAATCCAAAAAAAAGATACCCATGCCCTGGAAGAAGCTTAAAAATGAACAGGTAGGTTTCACTATGACATGGCCCTGGTGAAAAAGGGCTGGCAAAAGAGTACAAAACCATAATGAAGCTCCCCGCAGCAAGCTGCAGGGTATTCTGGCGAAGGCTAATAAACCAGAATACCAAGAAATCACTGTACAAAAGCTGGCGACTTAGTGTATTTACCGGGACATGATACCAAGAAAAGCCTTCACCAGGCCTGCCTGAATCGGGAGGTAGATACTATGGTGATATATCGCAGAAGGGAGCTGTTTGCTTGTCCGCTGCCGCTCAGTGTGACCGCACCATAAGCCTGGTGTTAGATACAGTTGTCAAGGATGATTGGAAGGACTATGACGCTTGAATGGATTAACGCTCATGAAATAGCTTTATGGTGGATCGGAATATTGTCAGTGACTGCACTTTTGGGAACCCTGATCATGATCCCCATCCTGGCTATTCGCATTCCCGTAGACTACTTCACGCGTAAGAAGCGAAAACCATATCGCTTCCGTGAACAGCATCCGGTCATGCGCCTTGTTGGCCTTGGTCTCAAAAATTTCCTCGGTATCCTATTCGTCTTGCTTGGTCTTGCGATGTTGGTGCTGCCAGGTCAAGGTGTCATCACTATCCTGATTGGCATAATGATGCTCAACTTTCCGGGAAAATTTGCACTGGAGCGGCGCATCGTTCAGCAGCCAAGTGTGTTACGTGTTATCAACTGGATGCGAGGTAAGGCAAACAAACCAGCGCTGCAGGCTTCCAAAGGAGTCTGAAAGGGAGGGGAAGCAGCTCATAGATTGATCTGTCATGGACCTGGACACCATAATCGATGATCTATTAGACGACCTTCGGCCATTACGCTTTAGTCCACCTATTTCACACGTATACAATCCTTTAGAGTACGCTCGAGCGCCTTATGTGCAGTATTTGAGCCGCTACGCGAGCCGTCCCAAAGAGGTTGTCCTTCTGGGTATGAATCCTGGACCATGGGGCATGGCTCAAACCGGCGTACCCTTCGGCGAGGTAAGTGCGGTAAAGGAATGGCTTCACATCGAAGCACCTGTGAACGCACCCCCTGAAATGCACCCAAAGCGACCGGTCGCGGGTTTTGCCTGTTCAAGGAGTGAAGTCAGCGGCAAACGACTGTGGGGTTGGGCTCGGAATACATTTGGTACACCGGAACGGTTTTTCTCCCGATTCTTTGTGGCCAATTACTGCCCCTTGCTATTCATCGAAGCAAGCGGACGCAACAGGACCCCAGACAATCTGCCTGTAGCCGACCAGAGACCCCTCCTTGCCGCCTGCGACCGAGCACTGCGTCGAACCATCCAGTGGGTGCAGCCTCGTTTTGTTGTGGGGATCGGTCGTTTTGCAGCAGAACGGGCTCACCGCGCCCTGTCCGATTTTGATGTTATCATGGGCACAATCACCCATCCCAGCCCGGCAAACCCTAAGGCCAATCGAGGCTGGGACAGCCTGATAGTAAAAGAGCTAGTGGCTATGGGTATTCAACTCTGACTATTCCCTCCAGCGACCCAGGGCTCTTTTGGGCCGTGGATTCACCGTTTCACTAATTTTATTGATCTTGCACCCGTTTATCTGTATAACCCTCCTGTATTGTGGGATTTTCCTGGGATAGAGAGCTGTTCCTTAATGCTTCGAGTCGCAAATACAGTGACGTATTCCTAAAGCAGAATGAGTCTCTCTGCTCACTCACCACTAAGTTCTGAGTGAATAGGTTCGTCATCGAACTTATAAATCGAATGCCTCACACCTGATGAACCAATGCAGCTGAGCCCAACAGCCAAAGCGGCTCTCGGTCAGCAGGCTCCCCAAATCTTGAGGTATAGGTCGGTGTGGATTGAAGGAGGCACGCGTTTTCATCCATTCAGCAGGTAATCGCGGTATGCACGATAACGACGAAATGCTCAGAAACCTCAGCGACAACGAAGAGATCGCAAAAAAGCTTTTTGAAGTTGAAGTGAGCATTCTTTCCACTGGCAACTTCAAAGATCTTTTTGAGAAATTGCTCCTATCAATTGAGGAGAAATTTGGAATTCCTCACCTGTGGATTTCCCTTGTTGAAGAGACCGAGGTATCGCACCTTATCGAAGCACTCGAGTCTTCAGAGCTGCTAAAACAACGCTTCAACCTCGTGGAGAGAAGCGTATTTCTGGATCTCCTCCAGGGCAAGGAAAGCCCGGTTCTAGTCAATGAGAACTTGAGGCCTTTTTACCGGCTCCTACCTGATAACCAGACCTATTTTCTCAAGTCTCTAGCCATCGCACCCCTCATCCTGGATGGCGAAGTAATCGGTAGTCTGAACCTGGGCGATTATTCCGGATTCCGTTTTCAACCCAATATGGATACCTTCTTTCTTTCCCAGCTTGCCGTAAAGATTTCAATCTGCCTCTCCAACGTCACTGCACGAGAAAAACTGAGATATCTCGCAACAAGGGATCCCCTTACCTCCCTTTTTAACAGAAGGGAAATGGAAAAAACGCTGGAGCGAGAAATCAGTCGGACTAAGCGCTATGGAACCCCTTTTGCTGTACTCTTCGTTCACTGTGATGATCTCAAAACGGTAAACGACACTTATGGTCACAACTGCGGGGATGCCCTGTTGAAGTATGTAGCTGATCAAATCATGGGGATAATCAGGAGAGACGATGTGGCTTTCAGGTTTACCGGAGATGAGTTTGCCATCATCTTGCCCCATCAGACATCAGCGGAAGCCCTCAGAGTATCGGAGCGACTCAGTGCCTTTTTCCGGGAAAATCCGATGAAATTTGGTAAGGCAAGTATCCCCGTTTCCATTAGCTGCGAATTGGCATCGACAGTAGACCCCGAGGTCAACAGTCCTGGTGCACTTCTCAAGAAAGCAGATGAACGGCTCTACGAAGCCAAAAAACGAAAAAATCTCAAGAGTTGACTCTAAGATGAACCCATTGGCGCACCTCGAACCGAGGGCGCCCTACCCTCTCCTGGAAACTGATCTCTGGCTGGGGTTAGAGACTTTTACTGAAGATAAATCATAGGGGGAAAAAATGAAAGAAACCAAGGTTATAAAACAAGGCAAGATACAAGAACCTATATCTGATTTTCTCCTCAATACACCTCTCTTTGACGGCCTCAAGACAAATGAAATAGAAAACATTGCAAAGCATTTGAGTTCCATTGAGCTCAGTAAAGACGAGATTCTGGTTAAAGAAGGAGAAAAGGGAAACTGTGTGTGTTTTGTTGTGGAGGGCACCTTGGATGTCATAAAACAGTCGTTGACAGGAGAAAGTGTCATAATAACGGCTTTGCACAGGGGACGCTCAATAGGAGAAATGTCAATCATTGATGATTTTCCTCGGTCAGCAACGGTAAAGGCGCGCACACAAGTTAAGTTGGTCATATTGACGAGGGAAGGTTTCGATTTGCTGTTGGAAGAAAATCCCCAAGTAGGCATAAAAATTCTCAAGAAGATTTCACGTCTCCTCAGTCTCAATCTGCGGAAAACATCGAGCCGCCTCGCTGACTACATGTTACCGCTTACGTAGGCTTCAAAGGGTAAAGACTGTAGATTTCTGAGAACATCAGAGATTTGTAACAGGTGAGGATAGATGGAGGACACAGCCAAAATATTCATTACGCTCGGCGTCTTGCTCCTCCTCGGCCTAATAACTGATGCTATTGGTCGTCGTACCAGGCTCCCTCGGGTAACACTCCTGCTCGTATTTGGCTTTTTGATTGGTCCCACCGGCATAGGTTTTTTGAATCCAGACGACGCAAAATGGTTTTCTCTTGTTACGGCTATTGCACTGGTCATGATCGGATTCCTCCTCGGTGAAAAACTTGCCTTCTCTTCGCTCCGCCAGCACGGAAAGTTCGTACTGTGGCTCTCTGCTGCCGAAGTCGTTGCAACGGCGCTAATGGTGCTGGTTGGGTTGCTCCTGACTGGTGTGCGGATGGACATAGCCTTGCTGCTCGCCGGGATTGCCACTGCCACCGATCCGGCTGCGACAACGGATGTCGTTCACGAAACCAGAGCAGATGGTGCATTCACAAGCACCCTGCTGGGTATCGTGGCAGTTGATGACGCATGGGGCCTGATCGTCTTTAGTCTCATGCTCACCGCTGCCCAGGCATTGAGCGGGCAAGGCGATATTGCTACACCGCTGCTCACCGGCGCCTGGGAGCTTGGTGGTGCTCTCCTTTTGGGCATTTGCTTAGGTATCCCCATGGCCTTTCTGACCGGTCGGGTCCGACCGGGAGAGCCTACCCTTGTTGAGGCTTTAGGTCTGGTCTTCCTGTGCGGCGGAATCGCAATTTGGCTCAAGGTTTCATTTCTTTTGGCCTCCATGGCTTTAGGATGCGTTGTTGCGAACCTGGCCCGCCATCATGCCCGTCCCTTCCACGCTATCGAAGGAATCGATTGGCCCTTCATGATCCTGTTTTTTATCCTCGCAGGAGCCTCACTGGAGGCGAAAGCAGTTTACCAGGTTGGGCTTCTTGGGGCAGCGTATATTATCTTTCGGGTCTTGGGGCGCCTTCTCGGTGCTTGGGCAGGAGGTGTCATAAGCCATGCCGATCCCTTACTGGGCCGATGGATGGGGATGGCATTGATGCCCCAGGCAGGTGTTGCGTTGGGCATGGCTCTCATGGTCACCCACCACCGTCCTGACCTCGGTGAAGTAATCATGCCTGTCGTCATTGGATCAACGGTACTGTTCGAGGTGATTGGTCCAGTGCTGACACGCGTTGGGCTCGTTCGTGCAGGTGAGGTTCGGAGCAAGTAATGGTGGAACCTGGAACTGTTATTTTTCACCGAATCCCTGTGCAGGCAAAGCATAGAGTCAACTACCACCCCTAAAAGGGATGGCTTCAATGGTGCCCGTAAAAAGGTCCAAATATGTAAATAAAATGAATTCAAATAACGAAGGACAAAGCCCAAATTTCAAATGAATGTCAAA
>JAUVXZ010000176.1 GCA_030603345.1 Pseudomonadota bacterium | reverse complement strand
ATTCTTAGTCGAGATCGTATTGGATCAAGGCGAGTCATCGCTTGGTTCGCCCCCGCGAATGCTTGTGTTCTGATATGCTGTGAGCCATTTGACACTTATCCTATCATATCTTCAGCTTTTCTTTAATTCTTTTCCTATGTTCCATGCCCTGGCAAGGCGTTCTCCGAGTTTCGTCTTCATATGCAACTCATTTTAGCACCTTACAAATGGAATTGTGCGCAAAATGGTCACGATTTTTTCTCCCGGAAAAGCTTTTCTGGCAAGAAGATTTAGGGATTCAGGAATCTAGGAATTAAGAAGTTAGATTAATGGAGATTGTTTTCAGTTGGTTAATTCCTCAATCCGCAATTCCCCAATTGCGGTTTATCCGGGTTAGGTAAAGATATCCAAGAAACATGGTTCTGAGGGAGTAAGGGGGTTCGCTAGTTACCTGAGGATTCTCTCCACAACTGCATTGCCCATGTCCACAGTTCCAACAGCTTCTCTCTTGTGCAAGGCTATGTCCGGGGTGCGGATGCCTGCCTCCAAAGCCTCAGCAACGGCGCGTTCTATGGCGTCCGCAGGTTCTCCAAGGTCGAGGCTATGCCGCAAGAGCATAGCTGCCGACAGGATTTGGGCCACAGGATTGGCTATGCCCTTACCTGCAATATCGGGAGCAGATCCGCCTGCAGGCTCATACAGTCCGAACTTCCTATCGTTGAGACTGGCGGAGGGCAAAAGGCCTATGGAGCCGGTAAGCATGGCACATTCATCCGAAATGATATCCCCGAACATATTGCCACACAGGAGTACATCAAACTGACGGGGATTTTTAACCAGTTGCATGGTAGCATTGTCCACATACATATGATTCAGCTCTATGTCCTCATATTCTCTGCCGACTTCGGTAACCACTTCTCTCCAGAACACCATGGTAGTAAGTACGTTGGCCTTGTCAACGGAAGTCACCTTTTTCCTTCTTTTTCTGGCCAAGGCAAAACCCATCCTGGCAATTCTTTCTATCTCCTCTCTGGTATACACCATCGTATCAAAGGCGCGTTCTTCGGGACCGCTGCCTTGCCTGCCTTTAGGCTGGCCGAAATAGATACCACCGGTAAGTTCCCGGACACAGAGTATGTCAAAACCATCTCCAACGATGTCTGGATGGAGAGGGCTGGAGCCTACCAAGGCCTTAAAAACCCTGGCGGGCCGAAGGTTACAAAAGAGTTTAAAGTGTTTTCGCAGGGGGAGGAGCGCGGCCCTCTCTGGCTGTTTCTCGGGGGGCAGGCTCTCCCATTTGGGGCCTCCTACCGATCCGAACAGAATGGCATCGCTGGATTCGCAGAGGCTCACGGTATGTGAGGGCAAAGCCTCTCCGTGTTTATCGATGGCACACCCACCTACATCGGCAAACTCATATTCAAGTTGAAATGAGAATTTTTTCCCTGTTGCATCCAGCACCTTAAGGGCTTCCTGCATGACCTCTGGGCCGATGCCGTCACCCGGTAAGATTGCGATTCTTTTCACGTTTCAAGCTCCTTTCTGTTCGTCGATAATCAGTGTCGCTACCGGGGGTATGAGATCTTCAAGGGGATATTGGTGGATTTCAGTAATCCTGTTGTCTCCAATGATTCTTGATCCAAAAAAGCCTCAGGCCTGGATCCAACAGAGGGTTTTCCGGGCCCGATTCAGACAGGGCATTATCAGTCAAGGGTACATTTTGCGCAACAAAAATCCGACCTCAAGGAACCAGGTCGGCTCGGCTAATAGGTTGAGCTCAGAATTCTTATTTGGCAGGAGGGAAAGAGCTGACCTCCTGTTACCCGGTAATTTCTCTGGTGAGGCAAGGCCGACTTTGAGGGCGATATAGGCGGATCGTTATGCGATATTCTGCTTCAACAAGGTGCCTTTTAATCTGCTCGCCGTCCGTGATGCGTGGTTAAGACGTAACGAAACTTCTTTGTTTCATGCCCGTTCAGCATCAGGGTGAACTTGACCGTGTCAAGGTCTACCTTCTCAAAGGTGTCGAAATCCCCGCTCTTTGTAAGATCCCAGGATGGGGCCTTGAAATTGCGCGTTACCTCTACCTTCACAGGGACCTCGCGGGTGTTCTTAACCTCTATCTCGAACTCACGGATCTCATCCCAACCGCTGATATTCCCGTTACTGTGAAAGAGGTATCGGTCAGTTTTGTAATTCATGAGCGTGGGCTTTACGATCACGTTGGCAACGTACCCAAGACTCAGCTCTACATCTTCATCTACGGGAATGTACTTGAAACGGGACCGCCCCTCGTAGGAAAGATGAGCCGATTCGCCGACATCGCGGTATACTTGCAGGGTGCCTCCAGGAATCGGGGTGTTGCCCAGGTTGTGCTCTTCATCATTCTTAAAGTTCAGGAAACGGACGACTTGGTTGCCATACCGTTCCTCTTCATACTTATAGAGGTTAATAACGGGAACTTCATCAACAGCAAAGCTGGGCAACCGTTTCGACCATCCGTGGGGAATGGTCTCCGTTCCCTCAATCGTGTACAGGAAATACTCGCTGAGCCCCTCCTTTTTGATCTCCTTGGGCCTGGCCAGCATTACTTCTTCTGCTTTCATAACCTGGCGCTTGACCTTGGCCATTTCTGCTTCAGGAGCAGGTATTCTTCCTTTGGGCACTCCTGGTGGGCCAGGACGACCGTAGGGATATTGCCTGCGTGCCAGATCCGCAATTCGATCGATGAGATGTATCTTCCCGACGATCATTCGGACCTGGGCGTTTTCATACCCTTCACCGCTCTTATTCGTTACCCGCACGTAGCCATGCAGGCGCATGACCTTCTCATCCCTGCTGAGCGTCCCCATATAGAAGGCACGCCATGAAAGGCCGCTGGTGAGGTACGTGATTTCTACCGGTACCTTTCCACTGATCTGGCTCCGGACGTGCCACAGACCCAGGTTGCGCACCCGGGGAGGAAAGGTGAGATCAAGGATATCGATCTTATCAGCGTCAAGTACAGGCAACATATCCAGGCTGGTGGGGTCGATAAGGGTATTGGCCCACGAGAATTGGAGGCGATTGAGGCCGTTCTTTAGTGTGAGGGCCCGTCTTTCTCTTACCAGGGTCAGGTCGGCTGAGTTATAGATAGTCAATTGCACGGTGTCGCGTTTTGGGAGGATAACTAAGTCCACCTTGGCCGAGGCAAGGTTATATCCCAGCAGTAATGCGATGGTCGCAAAAAGTATCAGTTTTCGTATCATGGTATCATCTCCTATGGGCGAACGTTTCGGCGATGGTAGTGCATCGAGAGTTCCGTCTTACCGTGACCTGGTAGCGCGATCTCGAATTCCAGGGTGTAGGCGTCTTTCCGCTCGTATTTCAGGGTGCACTGTTCCATGTCCCATTGCCCGGGAATGTGTTGAATCATGGTGAGCATGGCTGGTTTGTCTTTGAAATTCTCGATGGTTGCCTTGATCACTTCATCTGTGTCGTAGAGGACGATGCGGTTCTTTTTGTTGCGACGTACATTGATACGTTCATCTCGCATCTTGCGCTGAGTTACGACAATGTCACGGCTGTCCCCGATATACACCTGCATTTTTTCTCCCACCGGCACCACCGTGGTGGCGTCTTCTCCCAGGAAGATGGTGCTTCCATACCCGTCCTCTTGAAAGACCCGTACCTTCCCCTCTGAAAGGGGGAACAGACCAAGGCCAGCTGTTACAGTGTTCTTAATCCGGTACGTTACGGGTATGCCCACATTGGTATGCAACTTTTCTGGATCCCAGGGAAGTTTGCGGGCATCAAAGGTCCATATCTTTTCGATAGGCACCCCATCTTTATTCAAGAAGAGGAGCTGTTTGGTCTCTTCGTGGCTGATGCTCGCCTCTGGGGATTGGCCGCTGTCCAGGAGTACATGGGCATTTACGAAATCCTCACCCGAAAAATTGCGGAGCACCAAGAAACTCTTCAGATTTACCTTTGTTTCTTCTTTGTCGGCAATTGCCTTGTAGGTGGTCAACCGATCGATATACGAGAGCAGATAGCTAATTCGCACCGTGACCTCTGAGGCCTCGGCACTTGAGATTTCCCACACCAGTGCAGCCTCATTAGGAGGATAGCTTACGCTGAGCAGGCTGACCCTGTCTGAACTGGTGAGGACGCTCAGCCGGATTGAGTCTGCATCGATGTTCACCCCTTTCCAGGAAAAGTCCACTTTGTTGAGGCCTTTCTGCAGAGTGAGGACCCGTTCTTCCTCGATCAGGGTTGCTTGTGGATTATCGAGCCGAATGATGGTGGTTCCGCGTTCAGGGAGTGCCACCATCTTGATTCGAGCGTCGACGGGGGTTGCAAGAATGGATAAGGCAACTCCCACGGTGAACACGATGCTCACCAGGCTTTTCTTTCTCATGCTTGTTTTCTCCTCTTTGTGATTTTTGCCCCTGTATCTTAAGAAACATAGATACGCAAAATGCAGTCCAAATCCGCTTCAAATGCTATTCAAAGGGTTGCCTGATAATCGTCTTGAGCTTATGTGGTGCTGTCCTCCTTGGATCGCTCAAATAGATCTCGTGGTGTTTTTCTCGTAACCGGTACCCCTGGTCTCTGATGAAACCGTGGATCTTATCGATGGTTAGTGCCTCCTCAGAATAGGGGCCAAAATACATAATCTGTGCTGCCGTTCCCTCATGAAAGGCCTCAAATCGCATATCTGACAGTGATGGAAGGCCCTTCTTTTTCTCTACCTGTTTTACTGCCTCCTCAACCAACCGCTGAGTTACATGCGCTGGTTGCATGATCATCGCTGTCCACTTCCATGCGTCCTTGTTTTCCATGCTGAACTGCGTCATGTCCTCAACCCACCACAGGCCTTCGAGTGGCATAATTGCAAAATCAATACCAGATTCACCTCTCTTAATCGCGAACTTCAGCGCATAAGATACCGCGAAGAGCGTTTCTATTGCATCTTGATACGCTTCAGAGGTGTTTGGGTCTCCTTCACCATCGATCATGAGAAAATTGAGTTCGGGCACATCCACTACCGTGACCTGCTTGGATGACGGATTGTAGAGATGCTTGAGCTGTTTTTTGAAATCGATTTTCGTTGGCACCTTTCAAATATCCTCTTAGTTTAATGACGGCTTGGAAGGGTGGGATCTGGCATTTGTAGAGCAATTTATCCGATGATAATATCGTCCAAGGCCCTCTTTGGCACGCGATGTACAGCTTCACTGTCGCGCCAATACTTTATGTCCCCATCCGGCCCAAGTGGCTCGATTTTCACCGTTTCTTTCGGTTTGCCAAGGGCTAACACAAGGCGTATCTCATAGCGCGCGGGTATCTTTAAGGCCTCCTGAAGCTTCTCCCTCTGCACACTGTAGATCATGCACCCGCCGAAACCCTTTTCAGTTGCCCCCAAAAGGATGTTTTGAGCGGCAATTCCGCAATCATAGTCAGGTAATGGCGATTTGATGTCGTTGTCTTTAAGGATAACGATATAGGCAGATGGCCTTTCCCCTTCCACAGGACCTGTCCAGTTTTTGAGATAAGCAGCCCAACCCAGATGTTGAAATATCAAATTGTTCTTTTCAGGATTACAGGAAAGGATATACTTGAGCGGTTGCATATTCGCTGCTGATGCAGTGAGTCTGGCAAGGTCAACAAGCTCTCTGAGTGTCTCAAGCTCGATGGCAACATCTTGATAAAATCGACGATAGCTTCTGTTTTTTGATACCAATTCTTTCAACATTATAACCCTCCTTACTGCTAGCTTAGTTTTTTAGGTTTCATGGAACGGTCTTTTTGAAGCCCCACCGCTGTGCGGGTGTAACAGGTCGGTGATAGCATTCATGAAAACCACATTTCGCTCTTCAAAGTCAACTGTATTGGTCAGTTAGGCTTAGGGTATTTGGAAATATGAGATCCGAAGACCTGGTATCTGTTACTGTACCGTTTTGATTTCTTGGAGGCAATATTTTTGAGGGATGAGAAAAATGCCTTTTTGCTGCACCGGGTGGTAATATCAATTCAATCTTTCGAACAGGGGGAGTGGGTACTACGAATTCCCCTACTTTTCTTGAATCATAAAGCCCGAGATAGTTGCATTAAGATAAAAGACTTTGGATGTGGAAGGGAAGGTGAATGCCGCATTGCCGTAAACCGCCTTCACAAAGGGCAGGTGTGCACCATATTGGTACAGCCAGACCCAAACAGGATCCTCTTCATTGGGAACTAAGCTGTATGCAGTGGAAGGCATACTGGCTTCATCCTCGACCTTGAGGTAACGCCCACGCACGCGGGTTAGTTTGTACATGGTGGGGAGACCGACAAAATTGAGCCAATTGTCCCATTTCAAGATGTGTCCCTCGATGACCCACTGTTCGCCAAGCACCCTGTACTCACGAATGCGGCCGCCGGTTGACGACTCAGCCATTACGAGACGGAGTAGCATATCATTCTCTGAATCGGGCACCGGTGTGCAGTACACCGTACCAATCCGCTCAAGGTGGGTGAATGTAGTGTAGGATTGGAGAAACGCGAATAGGAATACGGTGGCTGCTGAGACAGCAATCACCAGCAGAATCAGGAGCAGACGCAGGGTACTGGAAACCATACCGACATGTTCCACAGGTCTGCGCTGCACAAGATTAATGAGACGGGAAACCCGTCGGTAGATAAACCACACGAGTAACACAAGACCGAGGATAAGCACCCCGAGTGCAATGTAAATAGGAACGGAGCCGGAAAACGGCGGATTAAACCTTGAGATCTGTTCTAACATAAAACTGGTCGCATTTTGATACTTGGTAATGATAAAGACTCAAACGAGCACGGTTGATATTCTACCGTTCTGTTTTTCTTCACTCAGCCTGGCAAGCCAAGGATATTCTCGCTCGTTTCTTGATTCATCTATTTATACTGTAGGATTAAATAATAATCAAATCTTTACTTCGATATGGAGGTCTTTATCAAAAATCATTGAAGAGGGCAATGCAACTTTACGTGTATTAAAGGGAGGCGTATCATAACGCTGACTTTAAGGAGAAGTTCCGATCCCACAGAGGGCGAGATTCTTGGTTGATTAAAGGATGAAATCCCCTGCTTTAGATCCCAACCCTTTCTAAAGCTGGCCCGATCTGTCCTAATCTCGCACCGAGAATTCTGCCCAGAGCGGGTAGTGGTCGGAGATGCGCCACGATAGTTGCGGTTTGGTAAGATCGCGCGATTTGAGGGCCACTTTGGTAAAATCAAAATTACCTCCACGCACATACCTCATGGAAAGTCTTGATTTTTCCTCATCACGCG
>JAUVXZ010000109.1 GCA_030603345.1 Pseudomonadota bacterium | reverse complement strand
TCCACAGCATATTCAACATTGCCACCAGGACACCCATCGCAAGTAGTATAGCCGACAACTTCAACTTCCACATTCTCGTATCGACTAAACGCACCTTCCCTGTTCCGCAATGATCTGAAACATTTACCTCCCGCGCACCTGTGGTAGCGGTCACAAATGATTATTCCAATCCTTGTTTTTTCTTTCATGTCATCTCCTTCTGCCAAAATATTGGAAACGTTCAAAAGTTGAGGTCCAGTTGTTTTTTCAGCCACATGATGAGAATCAATTTATCTAACTGGTAATGCCAATTTCCTCAAGGCGATATCTATTGGCCTCAAGGGAGGTGGCCGAATATTTGGTATTTAACAGGGCATAACCAAAGGCGCAAATGTTTTGTGGAGTAAATCCCAAATATTTGGCCACTGCAGAACACGGTGGTATTATTTGTGAGATATCGCCTTTCAGAAACAGGCATTACCTTCTTAAACCTAAATGCCCCAACTTTCGAACGTTACCAAAAAATTCAAGACAAATCGTTAACCAAGCAATATCTGCGAGGGTCTACTGCCCCGTTTGGAGCCGCGGCATGATGAGTACATCGATTCGCCGGTTGATAGCACGGCCTTCTGCGGTTTCGTTCGATGCCAAGGGCTGCTCGGATCCGTAACCAATGGCAGAGATTGCGTCATATGTTAAGGTCCCATTTGCCACAAAGTATTCGCGAACAGCTTCTGCTCGTTGCTGAGATAAGTGTTCGTTTATCGGGTCTGAACCTGTGCTGTCCGTATGCCCTTCAATAATAACATCCGGCTCACCGAAAGCGCGAATAGCTCGCTGAACCTTGCTAAGCAGTGCATAATTGCTTGGCATGATAAAGTCCTTGCCAACGGGAAATTGAATGCCCCTTAAACGGATAACCAGCCGATTTCCCTGTTTGTAGACTTCCGCCTCTTCCGGACTAAAGTAGTCTTGGACTTCACTGAACAATTGTTGAAACCGCCGTTCTGCCGCCAGGCGTTCTTTTGCGGCTTGTTCTTTGCGGGTCTTTCCCTCCAGGGTGGCAATCTGTATGTGCATGTATTCCAGGTCTGTTTGCTGAGTCTTCACTTTACGGACCATGAATTCGTGATCTTCCCGCAGGGCGGTAACTGAGCCGAGGATATTTTCGACCTGCGTCTCGAAAGCTTGGTCACGCATATCCGGAGCAGACAGCTTCTCGGCCGTCCTATACAGCATTCCTTCGAACCAGAGCGTGATCTGCTCGGGCTGCATCGTTTGAATTTTCTTGCTTTGCTGTATCACTTGAAGAAGTCGGCGAGCCTGAAAGAGCGCCTCGTTGACCTGTTCATGAATCTTTTGTTTTTGGTAACGGTGCTCGGAAATAAATGCAT
The DNA here is from genome assembly GCA_030603345.1 of Pseudomonadota bacterium. GTDB lineage: Bacteria > Desulfobacterota > DSM-4660 > Desulfatiglandales > B25-G16 > JADFWK01. Next base: position 9,419 of record JAUVXZ010000109.1, on the reverse strand, counting down.
CAGCATCCCGCAATTTGTCTTGTGCAACTTTGAACGTGTTTGGCGCAATTTTTTTTGCACCGCTCTTTTCTCCTTCATTAATGAGCTTACGGATCTCGTCGAGGACCCCTTTGATTGCTCGCAACTCAAGTTCGTCAAAAGTTCTGATGACTTTTACCCTATTTTTTTGGGCCCAACGCAGGTTGTTTTTCTCAATCGCTTTCGTGAGTTCGAGGAATTGCTCCTCCGCTTCAGCATAATCCCCTCCCAAGTTGGTGGCACCCGCAGCACGAGCAAGGTCACGGGCCTTAATGACACCTGACAATTCGGTTCTCACTAGGTTACCCACCTCTGTAGCACGCTGGAGGTGGGCTCGTCCATAGGCGACGTTCTTCAAGATTTCAGAAAGCTCAGCTTCAAGCTCCAGACCTTTCTTGGCCTCATAGAGGGAGGTCTCGGCCTTGCTAAACCAGGTTGGTGCCAAGACATTGAGTTGATTGTTTCTTGCATTTCCGATATCTTTATCCAAGCGGTTAACCTGCTCTACCGGGCTTTCTGAGGTGGCAACTGGCTCCATCTTCAACGCCTTCTCTGCGCAGGCACCCAGGAAACACACTGCCGCGGTGAGCACTGCGGCGATCTCGATTTTTTTCCTAATCAACATCGATTTACTCCTTTCCACTGCCTTGAGTCAAAAAAGAGGAAGGGGAACCGGATATTTAAATCTTGGAAGAGCTATTTCTTTGTAATCATGAAGTCGTCGCGTCTGTTCTTGGCCCATGCATCTTCACCACGACCTAAGGCAAGAGGTCTCTCCTCGCCATAGCTTAGCGTCACCATCCTGTCAGGGGATATTCCGAGCGAGACCAAAAATCGTTTGGCGCTATTAGCCCTTCTTTCTCCCAGGGCAAGATTGTACTCGTTGCTACCTCTTTTATCACAGTTACCCTCAATCCTTATCTGGATACTGGTATTATCTTTGAGAAATTCTGCCTTTTTCTCAAGGACGGACCTATATTCTTTTCTGATGGAAGACTTATCAAAATCAAAATAGATTGACTCTGCCTCAAATTTTCCGGCCGCTTTCTCCTGCCACGCCTTTGCCTCAGCTTCCTGTTTCTTTGCCACCTCCAACTCCTCAAGCGTCGCAGTTCTGACCCTCTCTGCCTCCTTAGATTCCGCTTGTTGCTGATCCTTGGCTACCGTCGTCTCTTTCTCAACCTTCGCTACCTCCGTGGGAGGTGCCTTGATCTCTTTCTCTTCTGTCAGTACCTGCTTCTTGGTGCATGAGAACAGCAAAAAAACGGATGAACATGTAAGAATCACCAGTGTTGCGGTTATCAGATTCCTCTTCATGGCTCTTTTCCTCCTTGTTTTTAGTTTATTTCCATGCGGTAGTTTTTTGTTTTCCGACATAACTCCGCACATCTGCTAACATCTGCCGAATTCCCTAGTTCACGTCTTATTTGTGTAGGTAGGTTCAAATCGGAGACCGTCATTATTTTGTGATATCATTACTCTCTATACCAAAAGGTTCTTATAAGCAAGAATCATGCACAATTTGTCAGCATAAGATTATTGTGATTTTCTTTGAGATTTCGAGCTGTTAGCTTATGCTGCACCAGAAAACACATTTCGAATAGTGTGTAATTAAGCCTATAGATTGTGAAAAAAGCACCACGTTTACGTATAAATGATACTTATTTGTTTATCAATAACCTTGTGAGGAGGCCCGCCAGAATAACGGCGGACAGGTCCTGCAGAAAAAACGGTTGCCCTTTGATTACCGGTCGAAATCCAGGTTTTGTTCGAGATGAAGATGATCAGTTTTATTACCGATCCTCGGTTAATACGGCAGATTCTTGAACATCCTGGCCTCTGGCTACAGAAGCCTTTAGCTGCAAAACCTCAATCCTGCCTTACCTCCTAACCGTTACATCGGCTTGCAAAATTACCCTCTTAACCGGTAGAGATCAATCTCGAATCAAGAATAGAAAAAAGATTGAAATTTTCCTGATTTGTGTTTAGAAGTTCTAAAGGTTGAAAAAGCAATTCCGTATCAACTGTTCGCTGATAGGATTAAGTGATTCATTTCAAGTCTCCGACAATGGAAAATGAAATCATAGCTGGGGATTCCAAGGCCAAACTTCAAAACAACGATACGAGCACGAGGCTCGCACGTGAGCTGGGTCTTGGCGCAGCGATGTCGGTCGGTGTCGGGGTGATGATCTGTGCCGGCATCTTTGTGTTACCCGGGATTGCCGCCAGCAAGGCCGGACCTGTGGTCATCTTTGCCTTTTCTTTCTGTGGCCTGGTCGCGGTCCTTATCGCAACGTGCATGGCCGAGCTATCTACTGGCATGCCGCTAGCTGGTGGTGGTTACCTGTTCGTGGTTACCTGTTCGTGGTACGGGCCTTCGGTCCACTGCTGGGTGCTGTTATGGGGTGGTGCCTTTGGCTGAGCCTGGTGTTTGCGTCGGCCTTCTACATGGTTGGGTTCGGATACTATGTGGCGGATGTTCTGGGCATATCCCCCGTCATACTTGCCCTTACAGTAACAGCCTTGCTCACCGGGCTCAACTATATCGGCGCTAAAGAGACCGGTGGCACTCAAAACGTCATTGTAGCAGGGCTCCTCGTCATCCTTCTCTTCTTTTTCCTCCGCGCTGTGTTCGCTGTTGATATAGAGAACTTACGTCCTCTAGTACCACCTGAGATCGGTTTCTCTGGGTTCCTCACCGTTACGCCTGTGTTATTCATAACGTTTCTGGGTTTTGCCGAAATTGCCGCTATTTCCGAAGAGATCAAGAATCCTGGACGCAACCTGCCGCTGGCGTTGGTCGGTTCGGTTATCGTAGTGACCCTGATTTACTGTGCAGTCGAGTTCTGCGTGGTAGGAATGCTTGCCTACAACGACCCGACCATGGCGAGCGAAACCGTGCTTATGGAACTGGCGCGTACACTCATGGGGCGAACGGGCCATGTTCTGGTTCTGTTAGGAGGCATTCTTGCCACCGTTTCGTCCGCTAATGCCAGCATCATGGCCGCCTCTCGAATCAGTTTCGCTATGGGGCGCGATCACCTCATGCCCGACTGGTTTAATCAGATCCACCTTAGATTCAGAACGCCCTATCGGTCAATCGCAGCAACCGGAGGACTGACGCTTATCCTGCTTGTGGTTTTGGGATCCAGACTCGAGCTTTTGGCAGAGGTCGCGGCCTTTCTAAGTCTGCTGCTCTATGCCCTCACCTGTCTGGCCTGCATGGTAATGAGGCACGCCAGCCCTGACTGGTATCGGCCCACATTTAGAACACCGGCGTATCCCATTGTGCCCATACTCGGACTCTTGGGCTGCATCTTCGTCATCGTTATCACAAGCCGACCAACAATCCTCATCGGCTTTGTCATAATCTCCGCGACACTTATCTGGTATATCCTGTTCTTGCGTGGCCGGACGCAACTGGTGGGCGCATCGAACATGCTATGGCACCGGAAAGTCATCGAGCCGCTTATCGCCAGGGCTGAGAATTACATGACCGCGCGCCGCGAGGCATTTCCCGTTATCCTGGTCCCCATGGCCAATCCTCAGACAGAACGATCACTGCTCAAGGTTGGTGCGGCTTTGGCTAGGGAACACCGTGCGCGTCTCCACCTGGTTCACGTTTTGAGCGTGCCCACTCAGACGCCGTTGGAGGCGGGCCGCATGGAGTTCGAGGAGATGCGTCACCAGAAGGAAACGCTACTGGATGTTGCGTTGCGACGCGCGGCCGACCAGGGCGTCCGGGCGTGGGGCAACGCTTTGATCGCCCACAACGTGCCCTCGGCCATCCTGAGCGTAGCAGACATGGAGGAGCCTGACCTGATTCTTATGGGCTGGCATGGTGAGGTCCGGTCCCCTCGGACCCACCGCACTAATGTGGCCAATGTGCTGAAAGTTGCGAACTGCAATGTTCTGGTGCTCAAGGACAACGGTTTGAATGAGGTCCGGCGCATCCTAGTTCCCGTTGGTAGCGGCCCGCACTCGAAACTGGGATTGAGGGTGGCCCACGAGTTGGCCAAGGAATGGGGAGCCTCCATTACAGCGATGGCAGTCCAAGTTGGCCGTGGGTACTCTGCCTCCCGGTCAGACTTCGATCGCGAAAGTTTGCAGTTCTTTCAAGGGTTGGCCGAAGAATTCGTCCGCGATGCTCTGACCGAGGCTGGTGTGACCGCCGAAGTGCAGGCCGTGATCGACACCGACGTCGACCAGGCTATTATCAACGCTTCTGCGAATCAGGACCTCATAATCATTGGCGCGTCGAACAATTGGTTCTTGCGCCAGTGGCTTTTCGGTTCCATCCCTGACCGGGTGGCCAATCGTGCATCGGCCTCGGTGTTAATGGTCCGTTCGAAGGCCTGATCTCCGCTGCTCGTTGACCACCTAGAACAATTACCCCTTCACTGACCTAAGGTTATACAAGGCGACGTTGGTTCTGAAGCAACTCAGGAGCCACGAAATCATCCCAATGTGGTCTCTCACAAAATACTCTTATTGGCTTTGTGCCTTTCGACGTAACATGATATTATGCTGTTGTTTGGTCTAATCTTGGAGCATGGTTTTGATGTAAATATGTCTTTTAGTATGTGCCGATAGGTTGTCTTAAAACCAATGTCCCCTCTGAAAAGCGGAGAAGGATTAAAAACATTGGAGGGTTCTTCGTTTCACTTCGCGGCCCTATGTCATTTCTAGCAAGTCCTAAGTTGTCCCTACATTTATGCTTATCGGATACGTAAGATAATGAAAATACGTGGTAATACCCACACAATGATACTCCCGGAGGGAAATATGGAAAGATTTCTCAAAGAAAAGACATCCTGTAGCATAACGGCGCTGTTCTGCTAAGGGTCTTTGAGCTCTTGAATGGCCTTTCGGAAATGGAGGAGATGATGAAGAAAATTCATTATAAATTAGAGAAGGAGATCGCCACAATTACGATGGATGACGGAAAAGCGAATGCGATGGACTCTGTTTTTTTCGAAGAGATGGGCCAGGCGATTGATCGTTTAGAAGGAGATCGCGCTAAAACGCTCATCATTGCGGGCCGTCCCGGTTATTTCTCTGGAGGTCTTGATGTAAAGCTGATGCCCTCACTGTCTCCGACCGAACTCAATGCGTTTGTCGAGATTTTCGCTCGAACGATTTTGCGCATATTCTCTCTCCCTGTTCCCACTTTTGCGGTTTGCACCGGGCATACTGTCGCTGGCGGTGCCATTCTCGCTTTTTCATGTGATCTTCGTTTTGCCGTCGAGGGTCCTTATCGTATTCAGATGAATGAAATGGTGATTGGTATCTCTTTTCCAAGTTGGATGCTTCTCATAGGCCGATCCGCGGTTCCAGTGCAGTGGCTTGCCGAGTCGTTTCTCCATGGAAGAGCGTACAGTCCAGCGGAAGCGGTGGAAAAGGGAATGTTTCACGGCCTGATTAAGAATGAAGAAGACGTTATAGCGCATGCCAGGGCCCAAGCTGAAAATCTAAAGACTCTGAATCTTCAAGCCTATCATACGAGCAAGAAACGAATGCGCGGTTCTGACGTTGAGCATGTTCTAGAGCTTTTGAAAGAAGAGTTACCGTTTAAGGAAAACTAACAAGAGGGACATCCTATATTCCCCCTGACAAGGGAAACACCGGGGTCAGGTCCGCCAGACAAACGGCGGGCAAGCCTTCCAGACAAACGGCGGGCAGGGGTGCAAATATTTCCTTTTGACACAATCACCTCCTCGTCAACTGAATCTCATTAGAATTAGCCTCTGGCTCTCTCCACACCAAACCCTTCCCCAAAAAGCCTAACCTGACATTTCTCTCAACTAAAGATCGCCCGTTGCCGATAACACCAATGAGGTTTTCTGCTCCGAGACCTTATGTGACAGGAAAGGGGGACGCTTGCGCAGAAATCGGGGGGCATCAGTTTACGTGATCTGGAGTCCTTGAACTGCATTTCAGAGATTATGCACGCTCCGCACGAACGTGCCCAAGAGTTCACGCATCGGCATTCTGTTAGAACAAAGCTGAAGATATTCTGTTATATCGAAAGCTTTTTGGTTCCGGAAGGATGAAGTCTTCATGTAAAAAGGCTTCAACAACGATATGGTGGTCGTGATGAAGTTGTTTCAAAAACCACGTTTTCCTTATGTTTTTGTCTTCTAAAGGGAAGTTTTTTCGACCACTGATACTCACCGAGATTTTGCAAGGATAGCACTGTGTCTGATGAATCCAATTCAGACTCGTTTGTGAGTGAAGTCGATGAAAGACTGGATGATATATTTGGGAAAGACGAAGGCGGAAGTACGCCTTTGGAGAGTGTGACGGCTTCGCCATTGGATGAGCTCAGGAGTTTGATGCTCACCATTGACAGAGAAATCAGCGAAGAGACCATCGCTGCCCTCAACACCGAAGTCAAGCAACTCGAAAAGTCTTACGCAAGTGATACACACGTGCTGGCGTTGCTCAAGATCATGTCTTTGCTTGTTGGGTACATGAAACTGGAAAAGGCCGATGTTCACCCGGACACTACCAATTTACTGAACTCGGCATTCCAGTGCATGGAAAGCGTGGCTGAGAATAAGAGCATATCGATCCATGAAAAAATAAGGCTGATACGCAAAGAAATTGATAACTTTAACAAGTTCAAGGTCAAGATCTCACCAGGTGGGAAACCTTCGGCCAAAAAAACGGTGTCGCGGACCGGGGAGACTGCTGCTGAACATTCGGAACCCGCACCGACCGCTGAGCCGTCTTTAGCAACCGTACCACCGGGAGAGATTTTCGCGGCCCTTGCCGCTCTAAAAAGCGGAGTTGATGGCCTGAAAGAGGCCTTCACAAGTAGCGAAGATTCAAGGGCCCGTGTGGGCGAAGAGCTTACGGCGCTAAAAGGCCGGATGGATGATCTAAGAGGGTTGTCGGAGGATCTTGACAATGTGCGGGGTCAGCTAGGCGAAGAATTTATGACCTTAAAGGACCAGGTTAATAGTGTAAAAGGGGAGGTAAACCGGCTTCGCGATGATCTGCTCACCGCTCGTTCGGAACTTGAGGTCATAAGGGGCGCTGTATGTCAGGTCCAGCCTGTACCTCTATCTGATGAATCTGCTCAGGACGAGGCAGGGATCAAGGAAGGGGAAGAATCTCCGGAGAATTCTGAGGCTACGGACTGGCACCTTTTGGAGCAAGATATTATTGTCGAGGAGCCAAGTTCAGCCGATAAACCTCAGGAACTGCAAACCGATGGTGAGACGACATCTAAGGACGGGAAATCCAGAGAGTGGGAAGAAGAAGCATCTGATTCAAGTCCTGAGGAAAGAGAACCTGAAGCGGAATCCCCGACTTCAGGAAGCTATTTTCTATTCCAGATGGGGGGCAAAACGTACGCCGTGGACGAAGGCAACGTCATCAAGGCCTCAAAGGCCGACCGCCATCTACTAAAAAAGGCGAGTGATAAAGGTGAACTCAGAATGATCGATTGCAAGCGAATGTTTTCTAGCATCAAACGCGGAATTGAACCGGCGTGGAACCATCTGTCTTCCAAGGATTTGGAAAAGACCGCGTTTCGTTTATTAACCGATGACCGGATTGATGGCCTTTTGGACACGAATGGGGGTGGAATGTTATTTCTGGGAAGCGGTGAGAAACGCTCGATACTTTTTACGGACCAACTCCCAAAAAGGAAGCGGCTTTCACGTAAGAACAAGGTGAAGAGTTTATCCGGCTTGGAATATGTCTACGGGGCCATCCAAAAAAGCGGCGATAGTGCCGAGCAATATCTGATCCTCGATGCCGATCAACTCTGCAAGAGATTGAGGGTGTCTATTCCCGCGCCGTTCACGAAAATATAATCGAATGAGCGGGCTCAAACAGTTGACATCGCTTATCTTCCACTTCGCCAAGATTTGTTTTCAAAAAACGTTTTAATGACCGCTCAAAGGGATTTGGTTTGGGCAACAGCCTGTTTACTTTTGACATTTTTCGGGATCAAAGGTTTTCCTTTGCCCCAATCACCTCCTTGCTGTGCCCTGATAATTGCTAAAGGCTCTCCTGAAACGCCATCCTTATTTTTGTGCTTGCCCTTCTCCTCCTTTATCAACGCATGCCAGTTCGATTTCCCTTTTCTCCAATGTCCTCCACTAAAACTATGGGAACTCTTGCCAAAAATGGAAAGTTATTTATCGAAAAGATAATTTTTTTTACACATTCCTGGGCAGGTTTTCAGTGAGGTCAACCTAACTGTTTGAAATCTAAGGGAATATTTCAGGTGCCTAATTTTGCATGATTTTTGCAATATATTGACTTACAAACCTATTCAAACATAAAAACAGGGTGAAAAAAGGATGATAACTATCTTGATAGCACTCATGATCGGTTTTATTGCTGGCTTTATGACTGCTTTCATTTGGGAGCACAGTTAAGCCATTGCAAAAGCCGTTAGCCCCATCACCAATAAGGCGTAGTCTCCCATGGGATTTCTTGCGATGCCTCTGAGTTTGCTTGCAGGGCTATGAAGTTCATTTGAGACGTCATTACCTTCCCTTACTAAATGCCATTTCATAACGTATAGAAGCCTTTCTTTCATATCGCACTTTCTTTGCGCCTCTCATACGTATTTGCCGTCTATATTTTTTGCCGCAAATCCCTTAAGTATACCTCTGGGTCATGTAATATCTGTTTATATAGCTCTTTTCCCAAAAATCTTTTGCTTTGTTGGGTCAGAAAATATGTTCTATGTTTTCTTACTTCCCGGTATACTCGTTTATGTGGGGGGAGAGTTTTTCTAAAGGTACAGATTGCAACTAAATCTATGAATAGATCTTCATAACCGGATTCCATGTCCTTGTGGGAAAATTTAATAGAAAACCATGAATGACCTAATTCATGTAAAAAGGTATACTTCCAATATTCATGTACTTTAAAGTCCTTGGTAGGGATTAGGATTTCCGCAAAAAGACTGCCATCATCTACATCTCGCAATTTCGTGCTTGTCCCGCTTCCTAGTTCATCATCCACGAGTATGAAAAGATCAACGGGATCAACTTTGATATGATGCTCGAAACAGACTTCACTGAAAGATCGGCATAGCCCCTCAAAGGCTTTTGCCGCCGCTTCTTCATCTATCTAAGGAGCTCTTTGACAATCGCTGCTTGTATTTGGATTTTATTGGGGCCAAAATCGAAGGCGATAAGCTCAACCGTGCAATCTGAATGTTTCTTTTCCAACCTTGGATTTAGAGGTCTGTCTTTAAAAATTCCTTTAACCACGGCACTTCCTCCCTTACCTTCATCCTGCATTGATCCACGGGAAAGGTTAGGCTCGCTTTTCTGACTTACACAAATCCTCTAGACGTTTTTTATCTTTGTGTTTGTTTATCTTAATATAGCTAAATCTTTTTGTATATATATTATAGTTAAGAGGACGTG
>JAUVXZ010000186.1 GCA_030603345.1 Pseudomonadota bacterium | reverse complement strand
AGGTCTTTTCTTCTGTTCCGAGGCTCCCAGCCTGGTCTTTTCTACGACTTATCAACAGGGGATACTTGCCCCCTCCGCATTCCCTTCGACAGGCTCAGGGCTGCGGCTTCCCCCACTGATAAGTTGTGAAAAGGACAGCGGCCTCCCACCAGTCACATAAGAAAAGACCTCATGCCCCTCCCGATATTGCAAACTATTCGATGCTCTCAGTAGTAACAGAGTGAAGAAACCTAGTTGCTTTTTATCAATCCTCTGGTATCCTGATCCATAAAATTTCAAAGTCGACAGCCCCCCTTAAAAGACTGGCTTAATGTTGCCCTTAGAAGCGTCAGAATTGCGATGGGACAGGGTGAGGAGTTTTTCGTCTTGCCAAAACATGGGCACAATAAAATCACCGGAATGCCCCGCAAGGGGCTGAAACTTTTTAAACATTCTTCTCAGTGCCCTCTGTGCCTCTGCCTGCCCCGTAGGTGGGAACCATCGTACTGGGGTGGTGAGAAAGAAATGCGAGGAGGTGAAATAGGGTGAGGCATATACCCATTTTTCAATGTATGATTCTTTGTTTTTTAATCCCTTCCTGCACGAATCCCACCGTGACAAGTGAAAAAAACCTAAAGTACAAACCTCAATCGGGCGAAATCTATACTGAAAAACACAGAGAAATAACTCCGTCACACACGGAGAAGAAAAACTATGTGCGCGGACAAATCCTCGTAAAGTTTAAGGACGGCACGGACGACCAGGCAATAGAGACTATTCAAAGAGAGTTGTCCCTCAAGACAATTCGCGTAGTCCACAGGCCAAATCTCTTTTTGATGAAGATTCTCAATGGCTCGTCAGTCGAGACAATCATGAAACGCTTGCAGGATTTCCCAGAGGTAGAATACGCGGAGCCAAACTATATCGTAACCATACACTGAGGAATACGTGTTAAGGAATATGGGGAAACGAGCAATTTCGACTTGGGTATTTTTTTTCATCTTTGGTTCAGTGCTTTGGGCCTTTGAACCTGATGCAAGCATGAGAACCCTGGAACCCCAAAGGCCTGCTTATGTCTCTGGTGAGCTCCTGGTAAAGTATCGGCCCTCTCTCAGCGATGCTGCGGCGCTGTATTATCAGACACATTGGGGTGTCTCCAGTGTTCGTAGGTTCAAAACCATCGGAGTCCATCACATCAGGCTTCCCGAGGATATGACTGTGGAAGAAGCCCTGGAGGTTTATAGAAGCGATCCAGGTGTGGAATACGCCGAGCCCAACTACATCAGGCGCGCTTGCCTAATGCCAATCGATCCAGATTTTGATAAACTCTGGGGGTTGCATAATACCGGGCAAACGGGTGGAACAGACGATGCGGACATTGACTGCCCGGAGGCTTGGGATATTACCACCGGAAGCAGTGATGTGATAATCGCTGTGATTGATTCAGGAGTAGACTACAACTATCCGGACCTTGCTGCCAATGTGTGGACCAACCCTGGTGAGATACCCGGGGATGGCCAGGATAACGACGGCAATGGGCATGTTGACGATGTCATGGGCTGGGACTTCGTCGATAACGACAATGACCCCATGGATTCCGACGATCATGGCACCCATGTTGCCGGTACCATTGCCGCCGTAGGAAACAACTCTGTGGGAATAACTGGCGTGTGTTGGGCGGCCAAGATAATGGCTCTCAGGTTCTTAGATGCCTTTGGTGTTGGTACCACTGACAAGGCGATCAGCGCCATTGAATATGCCAATGACAAAGGAGCCCACATAATCAATAACAGCTGGGGAGGGCCGGGGGAGAGCCTGTTCCTCAAGGATGCCATCGATGCCTCCGCTGCAGTGGTCGTATGCGCAGCTGGCAATACGGGCACGAACAATGACAGCACCCCCTTTTATCCGGCCAGTTTCTCAAGTGCCAACATTGTTGCAGTAGCTGCAACCGACCAGAACGATGAGCTGGCCTGGTTTTCCAACTATGGCATTACCTCCGTGGATGTCGCCGCACCGGGAACGAATATCTACAGCTGCCGACCGGCCCGGCAGACCGTGTGGATCGATGATTTTGAGGGAAGCTTTAATTGGACCACAGGAGGTACCAATGATACCTGGAATACTACTAGCTCCTTATCTTACAGTAGTTCCTATTCCCTCGAGGATAGCCCTGCCGGCGACTATCAAAATGATACTGAGTCCTGGGCAAAAACCCCTGTACTCAACCTTTCTTCTTATAATGGTGCAAAGCTTGAATTTAAACTGAGAGGAATTTCTGAGTCCTATTTTGACCTATTATATGTTCAGAGTTCTCCTGATGGATCAAGCTGGACGGATCAAGATATTTTGATTGGCAGCACAGTATATGACGCGATTTCCGGGACCTTTTCTGGTAACTGGTTCACCGCGTCTGTGGATTTGGGGGCCTATGATGGCAGCAGCACAGTGCATATCAGGTTTTACTTCTTAACCGATTCTTCAATCACCTATGATGGATGGTATATTGACGATGTCACCCTGACCGCTGCATCATCATCTTATGACGGCACCGAATACCAGTATATGCAGGGCACATCCATGGCTGCACCACATGTGTCAGGCCTGGCTGCGCTCATCAAGGCACTCAACACATCTTTAACCAATATAGAGATCACGGCAGCCATAGAGCATAGCGTGGACCCCAAAGCATCCCTGAGCGGCCTGGTGTCTACCGGCGGAAGGGTGAATGCATATAACGCCCTTACTCCACCGTCGGCACCAAGCAGCTTATCAGCAACGGCCGCCTCGGCAAGCCAAATTGATCTGAGCTGGACAGACAGTTCTTTGAATGAATCCGGCTTCAAGATTGAGAGGAAGACCGAATCAGGAGGAACATTTAGCCAAATAACTACCGTTGCTCCAAACGTAACCAGCTACAGTGACACGGGCCTGAGTGCCTCAACTGCCTATTACTACCGCGTGCGTGCATACAATTGGATTGACAACTCCGGTTATTCCAATGAGGCCAGTGCAACCACACCTGCTCCTCCCCCCTCCGACAGCGGGAGAGATATTTGCTTCATCCAAGCGGCAGCTCACCAGTCTTTCATAGGAAATCACTTCATTTGTGGGGTCAGCCCAGCACTTGTAATCTTGCTGTTTGGCCTGGTTGGGTTTGCCACAGGGATTAGCCTAAAGCACAGGAGGGCCAGACCGAAGGCTTAAGCAGATTATTCATGGGGAAAAGCACTACGAAGCAGCCAAGCGCAGTGCCTTGCATGCTTTAAAAAATGGATTTCATTTGGGAGGAGAAATAACCTGGAGGCGTGAAGATCTTTATGGGTGATAGCCCGTTGACCAGACACTAAGCTTCGGCATTCCTTCATGCTTTTCCTTCAGGCGCTCATTCTTAATCTGCTGCACATCCTTCGGGGCCCCTTTTATAACCCCTGAAAGATCTCCGAGTATCGGCGTCTCCTTGAAGGGCACAAATTTGGCTAAAGGCTTTCCCCTATAGGATACGATAATTTCCTCGCCCTGTTTTATGGCTCTGATCACCTCGCCCGTTCTGTTTTTCAACTCCTTTGCAGTGACCGTTTTCACCTATCTTTCTCCTGTAAGTTAACCCAAAGTAGCTATCATCTGTTGTATAATAATAGCTATTTTACTCAGAGGCAAGTATCCACTTCGCTTCTCGGCCCTTGTGCATGCACCCATGTTATCAAGCTCAAAGTCCAATCACAATGAACGATTACGAAGATGTAAGGTGGTCGCTGCCTTCTCACCTATCGTCACGCATAAAAAAACCTACTATTTGGGCTTGTCTCACCCATAATTCTCGTACCGAAAGGCAAAGCACTTGACAACAGAATCAGCAACTTATAGATATATGGGACATGTTTCACTCTTATGATTTCATTTCGCAACGGAGTATCCGGGTGACTTTCTCTGAGATTTCTTAGGCAAAAGTGGTGAAGTTCAAAGAAAGTTATCTCTCAATTTTAGATGTACAGGATTACCAAACCACGGTATTCCGAAGATGAGAAAAATAGTAAGCGATCAAATATTGGATGAAATCAAACGCAGGATTGTTGAAACAGCACAACCTCGCAGAATCATCCTGTTTGGGTCAGCCGTACGGGGAGAAATGGGACCAAATAGCGATCTGGACGTTCTTGTCGTAATACCATCTGGCGTTCATCGACGCGCTACGGCTCGATCTATTTACCGGAACCTTATTGGTGTCGGCGTTGCCGTGGATATTATCGTAGTAACCGAGCAGGACGTAGAACGCTACAAGGACAATATCGGCATGGTGATCAAGCCAGCTCTTGAACAAGGTAGACTCATCTATGCAAGGTGAAAGAAACGATGTTGGCTCGCCGAAGGATTGGCTAAGACGTGCCAAGAGCAATCTAATTCGGGCCAGGCAACCGAAGCATGAAGAAGTACTCTGGGAGGATTTTTGCTTTGATGCCCAACAGGCGGCAGAAAAATCGCTCAAGGCGCTCCTTCTCTATCACGAAATACCGTTCCGTTTTGTTCACGATATCGCGGAGCTTTTGACAGTGTTGGAACAGAACGGAATTAGCCTGCCCGAACAGATACGAGCCGCAGCCGAGTTGTCCGACTATGCGGTAGAAGCTCGGTATCCACGCCCCATTGAACCGGTTACCGAAGATGAGTACAAGGAAGCTGTGACAATAGCTGAAATGGTGGTTTCCTGGGTTGAGGGCCTCATTGGGTCTAACACTGAAAGGACGACTGACAACTGACCACCTACAACGGACCGATGAAATCAAGACATCCCTAAAGCGTGAGTATGATCTTTACTCGAATGCCATGGCCTTTTATAAAAACGCCTTGAAGGAGTTGGAGCAAAAACACCAACTTAGCACACAGGCATTCCTAAAGAGGTTTGAATCTGGCCTATTGGGAGATGACGCCGATTATTTTGATTGGTATGCCTTTGCAAGACTCCTTGCCAGGTGGCGAAAAGCACAGTCCGCAATCCATTCAGCAATCCAGTGATACAAAAACTTGTAGCAGAGATCGAAAAAACTATCGATTCCTCCTCTATCGTCTTATCCTCAAATATTCAAAAATATTTTGGTCCTGGAAAAGAAGCTGTCTACCTGAAAGGCCATGTCACAATTATAGATTCCGCAACCTGCTCCTCTAATGCTGCAAGTACCTCCATGACAAAGGCGCTATCCCCCAGTATTGTCTCATCCCCCTTGATGCGCTATTGGTCTCTCACAACCTCTTTACCTCTGATGATCCTCCTATACTCCGTATAAGTATTCCCCCGATCAGATCAGCTCTCCTACCCTCGTCTATCCCTTTCTGCATATATGACCTATATCGCCTCCTGGCTAAGGGTTTCTTTGGATCAAAAAACCCCAGGATGTAATTGGTGTCCTGCCAGGCCCTGTTTGTCTTTCCGACAAAGCGCTTGACACCAGTATCAACAAATTATAAAAATGCAGGGTATCCTTCACTATCATAATAATCGATTTGAGCCCCAAGTGACTATCCGCAAATGCAGCTGGGAATCTAGAAAGTGTCGAATGTAGACCTCTTTTATTTTAATTTTACGCATTATGATAACTATGCCATAAGTTACTCTTTATAAGGAGAACTACTCATGACAGTCCATATTATGGAAAAAAAGATATTGGAAACCTTAAAAGATCTCCCACCACATAGGTTAGATGAGGTGTTGAATTTTGCAGAGTATCTAAGGGCTAAAGACCAGAAACAAACCAAGCCTCGCAGGAAAAAAAGAACCAAGCTACCCACCTTCCGTCTTGGCAGTATAAAAAAAGGGGCCTTCTTAAGAGAAAATCTGTATGGAGAGTATCTTGACCATAAGCTTGATTGACACCAATATCCTGGTCTATGCCAATAACGAAGATTCTCCATATCACAAAATCTCTAAGGATCTGGTTGAAAAGGCATTGAGTGGTGGTATCGAAGTTGTCTTATCCATTCAAAATCTTATTGAGTTTTATGCCATAATCACTGATAAGAAACGAGTTGAACACCCGGTCTCTCCAAAACGTGCAAAAGAACTCCTTGAGTTTTACCAGGTAAACGAGTTTGCTAAGATAATCCATCCATTGCCTCAAACAGTCACTACCGTGGCAGAGTTAATTGAAAGATATAAACCCAAGGGTCAATCCATCTTCGACTATCTTCTCGTAGCCACCATGAGGGATCACTCCATATCGCAAATCTATACCAGTAACACCAAGGACTTTAAAACCTTTGACTTCTTGAAGGTAGTCAATCCCTTTACTTGATGCAGAGTCCATGGACAAAATCTTAGAAATCAATGGGAAAAAAGGGGACTTCCATGAAATTATAAGGTTAGCTTTCCTACAATTGCAGCCCCATCTCCTTTACAAGCCTTTCACCCCTCCTGACTGAAGTGCTCACGGCGGGCTGCGATAGCCTCAACCTCCTCGCAAAGCCTATTGCACTTTCCCAAAGCTCCCGAACCGCCCAAGAGATGTTATCCTATCAGGTGGTAGCCCAAAAAGCCCTATAACTGGAGGAGATCGCGGGCGCTTTATCGCCACGGCTATCTATAATCTATCTGTACCTCTGCATTTCAGCCCCGTGCTCGGCTTGGTTGGCTTTGGTGCAGGGATTACCCTAACCCGGATAAACCAGAAAAGTGCCTAAAGTGTCTAAAATGCCTAAAGTGACTAAACTTTAAAATGGCTACCCGGAGCACCCGGAACCAAATAACTTGTAAAAAGTTGAATCATTATTCACTCTTTGGAAAGTCTTTTAAGTAAAGGCTATCCAGAGTTTAAAAAATAATTTTTGCGCATTTTGAACACAAATTTATTGATAAGAGCCTAAAGCGCAGGAGGATCAAACGCAAGGCTTAAGAAAGCAGGAAACTGCTGTATGCAATAAACTGGGCGGGAAGAAATTCCCGCCCATTTTGATAGCCTCAATCGTCTCGGAGGGATGCCACCTCATCTTTTGTGACTCACGGCCTAGAATTTGAAACCTATCCCAAAACCCGCGCTTTCTTTATCCACCCAAATCATGGGAAAAAACGTGGCGTAAGGATTCATGATC
The DNA here is from genome assembly GCA_030603345.1 of Pseudomonadota bacterium. Classification (GTDB taxonomy): domain Bacteria; phylum Desulfobacterota; class DSM-4660; order Desulfatiglandales; family B25-G16; genus JADFWK01. Next base: position 85 of record JAUVXZ010000186.1, on the reverse strand, counting down.
CTGTAGGCATTCATCGCTGATTTTGCCGTGACCAGAGACAAAATGGCTCCCTTGCTAAGGCCAGTCTCTTGTCTGATAAGGTTGG